>JAISJZ010000326.1 GCA_031261125.1 Planctomycetaceae bacterium
ATGAAAATTGATTTTCCTGCTGTTATACCGTAGCCGCCTTCCGTTGGTCGGCTTACGTCATTCAAATGGCGTAACGAGTTTTGGAGAATCGGCAAGACAATAATTTTAGAACATTACCAAACACTGGGACAGTACAACGGACTACCGGCGGGGGTTATTCCTAAATTCCGAATTGCCGATAGAATAAGGGGGTATTCAAAATTCCGGCGGCAAAGCCGCCCGGCTAAACATTTGACCCCTATTTTAATGTCTAACGTTGAAGTTCATTGGCATAATCACGCCGTATCCCGGCAGGAACGCGAAACCCTTAACGGCAACAAGGGCTGCGTCGTTTGGTTCACCGGGTTAAGTGCCTGCGGTAAAAGCACCGTTGCGAACTTGGTTGACCATCTGCTTCACAAACTCGGTAAGCACAGTTATATCCTCGACGGCGATAATGTCCGGCACGGCTTGAACGCAGCACCGAAAATGCTGCAAGAAGTCCACAGCGAAGAGTTCTCTAAACGGTTCGGTCTCGGCTTTTCGGCGATTGACCGGGAAGAGAACATCCGCCGTATCGGTGCCGTAGCGAAGTTGTTTGCCGAAGCAGGACTGGTTGCGTTGACGGCATTCATCAGTCCGTACCGGGTTGACCGCGACCGGGTTCGCAAGACACTGCCGGACGGCGATTTTATCGAAGTGTTTGTCGATGCCCCGATTGAGGTTTGCGAACAGCGCGACCCGAAGGGCTTGTACAAAAAAGCCCGTGCAGGCGAATTGAAAGGGTTCACCGGCATTGATGACCCGTATGAAGCACCGGAAAAACCGGAACTGCGGCTGGATGCCGGTGTGAAAACCGCCGAAGTGTTGGCAAACGAAGTAATTGAATATCTGAAATCGAAAGGCAAGATTTAACGTACCGCCGACTGCTTCCAATGTTCGATTTTCTGCGATGTTGTTAATTGACCGTCAATGTTCTGTCCGGTGATTTTCGGCAGAGCATTTAACGCCGCAGACCGGACAGAACCGTTGCCGTTGTCGAGGAGTTGAACCAACTCCGGCGCAAACACGGGGTCTTCCAGTTCGCCGATTTTGCGGACAGCGTAACATTTCGTTTGGACATCGCCGGAATGCAGTAAGCGGCGCAGCGTTTCTGTGCCGTTCGTGTCATTTAAGATATGCAGTATTGCGGCAATATCCGTTTCCGTCCGGGCATCACCGCTGCGTTCGTTTTGTATCTTCAACCGTTCCGTCAAATTCCGCACGATTTCTTGGGAACGCCGCAAGGTTTCCGCATCCTGCCGTTGCAGAATCTCTGTGATTGCCGCCGCACTTGCCGCCGAAACGGAACGGTTTGCGTCTTTCATCAATTCTGCCAGTTGCGGTAAATCCTGAACGGTGCCGATAGTGCCGAGCGTTTCGCAGAACGCTTTGCGCAGTTCAGGCACTTCGGCATCACTCAACGTTTGAGCCGTCTGCCGTGCTGCCGCCGCATCCGACGTTTTTAACGTGTTCAGCAACGCTGTCAACGTGAACATATCGGTTTCCCGCCGGCAGCATTTCACGATGCTCTGTACCGTATCGCCGCTGAACGTTTGCGTTTCGCTTAATTGCAGTATGTCCATTGCCGCTTTCCGGCGTTCCGCTGCGTTTTCGGATTCAAGTTGTTTCAGCGGCACTTGTCCGGTCGGAACAGCAATCGCAGGTTGCCGCTCGTCTGTTGTTCCTAAAATTTCGGCAGATGCTTTACGGACTTCGGCATCCGGGTCGTTTGCCAATTTGTGAATCCCGTCAAGAACACCGATTGCCGCCAGCGTTTTTGCTGCTTTCAACCGGTTTGACGCAACCGGGTCGTTCAACTTCTGTTGAATCGCCGGTACCGCTTCGCGGCATTGAGCGTCCACCAGCGCATCCATTGCCGCGTTACGGACAAGTGTTTCCCGGTGCAAATCCGCACCGACCAGTTCAAAAATCCGCGGTTCTTTCCACAAGCCCAGCGTGCGAATCATTTCCGCCCGAATCGCCGGACTCGGTTCTTGTTTTACCAGTTCCAAAAATTGTTCCGGTAATTTCCCCGGTTTTTGCGGACACGCGGTAGAACACCGCCGCCAAAGTTTTGCTGTTTGGAGCCGGGTATCATAGTCCCTTGCCCGAAACGGTTCGAGAAAACACGGTTCCTCCCACGGTTGCGTCTTCTCTGCGGCTGCCGTCAACAGTTCCATCCAAAGGAGCGGAATACCATTCTGCGGTTTTCTGACTGCCAAACCGGTTTTTGTGTCCTTCGTCTCGGTTTCTTTTTCTTTATACGGTTCGAGCAACGGAAGAAGGGTTTCGACGGAAACATCGGCGCGTTTGCCCAGCATTTCAACAGCAGCACAGCGCAATTCTGTCCGCAAAGACGCATCTTGTACAACTTCAAGGAGTACATCCGTCAACATTGTTGCCGGTTCTTTATCTGCCGATTCTCTGCCGAGTTCTCTACCGAGCAAAATTGCAGCATTTGCCCGAAGGATTTTGTCATTCTTGCCCTGATATTTCGGGTCTGTCAAAAATACGGCTATGTTTGCCCGCTCTTGAACCGGTGTTTCAGCCAGTTGTTCTAACTCCCGATGAAACCAACGCCACGTTGACGCGGTGTCCGTTCCATAAACATATTGGTCATTCTGAAACTTTCGGCGTTCCTTGGTTGACAAATTGAGTTTGTGAATTTCATCGGCACGTTTGCGGCTGCCTTCGCTGCGTCCTGCTCTGCCGTTGTCGTCTTCCTTGTCCTGCAATCGGTCGAGTAAAACGTTTTTCACCCATAAGTCCTTCGAGAGAATCTGTTCCGCATCGGCTAACGTGATTTTGATGTTATCCGGTTCTTTCGGCGGCGGCGGAGGGCTACCCAACTTTTTCGGCGGCGGCGGACTGTCCTCCAAGAACGGGTCGTACAGCACGGATTTCGGCGGCTGTAATTCTTGCAGAAATACGTCCGCCGGCGCAGCGGGAACCGGCGCAGCGGTGTGTTTTGGAGACGCAGAACACCCGCCGGAAATAATCATTCCCGTTAAAAGAATCAATCCGTTGAAACGAAAAACGTAATCCATTACGTTCAGTTTAACCCCGCTGCTTGTCAACGGGAGTATCCCGCCGCCAAACGGCAGGGCTAAAAGTTACAGTTTAAGTTCCTCTGCCGGTGATGACACCGTCGAGTTCGGCTCCGAACGTGTTTAATGCTTCCAAAATGACAGCAAAATTGACTTTCAGTTGCTTCTCATCTTTCTTTGCCGTTCCTGTTCTGCCGCCCACACCGCCGCCGCTTCCGCCCACCGGGTCCAACATTTCGCTGCCGCCCATCATCGCTGAACCGCTGCGGTTCTTTTTGTCTTCCGGCGGACCTTCGTCTAACAGTTGGAACAGATTCTTTGCCGCTTTAACCGTCTTTTCCATTTTTGCGGCAGCGGCATCTTTTTCCGGCACCAGCGGCAGAATACCGGCTTTTGCTTTTCCGGCGGGACTTGTTGTCGCCGTCATCGCATAAACAACGTTCTGAACGTTATTCTTAATACTTTGAACAGCACCTTGAATTTCCAGTTGTCTTTCGGCAGACAATTGACTGTAAGCGGCTTCGGTTCCGCCCGGAGAGCCGCCCATTGAACTGCCTATATCCATTGCCGGCATTGACATCGCTGATGACATTCCTCCTCCTCCGCTGCCTGATGCTCTCGCCTTGTCCCGCAGCCGGGTTACCGTTTGAATTTCTGTATCGCTTGCTGACTTCATCAGCGAAATCAGTACCGTACCGATGTGCTGGACATCGAATTTTGCGCCGCCGTCCATTGCTGATTTCCAATCCAAATCGCCGAATACTTTTGCCGCCGCTGTGCGGAGTTCCAGCGTTTCCTGCACATTTTCAATCACAGCAGTTAACGCAGCAACCGTTTTGTCATTTGCCGTTCCTAATGCTCCAAGACCGGCAATGCCGTAATAACGGAACCAATCGAGTTTTTCCTGCTCTTCTTTACTTCGTTTGCCTTGCTCTGCCGGCTTGCCTTCGTCAAGCAATGCGATGAAAAGCGTCGGCAACGCCGTATTTTTCATTGTTTCATCGGCAACACCGATATAGCAGTGCCGAACGATGCCGAGCAGTGCGCCGAGACGAATGTACTCCGGGTTATCCTTCTTATCATACAGACCGGCAAGATATGCCAATACCGGAGAATACGGCACCGGTTTATCGCCGCGGTTCGGTGCTTCCCGCTGATAGAGTTGCCCGATCGTCTGTACCGCGTTGTACCGGGCAGCCGGCGGAGCGGCATTGTCTGCAACGATTTTGCCAAGTGCGGCAAATGATTTATTCAGCAGTGTGTCCCGGACATTACCGGTTACGGCTGCTAAATCTTTGGAGAGGAAATCATTAGCGTACTTTTGCACATCGCCTTCGTTCCCCGGTTTTGTCCATCGGGCGAAGTAATACTTGCCGAAAAACGCATCAACATCGGCATCGGAGACACCGCCGCCGGACTTTGCGAAAACCGTATTTTGTTTTTCGGCGAGTTTATCATCGACTTCCCAGCCCTTAATGACGGCTAACTGAGCAAAAACAGCATTTGCCGTCAAAAGCAAAACTGCGGAAACGAATAATGCGAAACGTTTCATCGGAATACAGCGGATAGTGAATAAGGGGTAGTGATAGCAATTTGCACAGCGGTTGTCAAGGGGGATAAACAACAACCGCCCGGCAAAAGCGGGCGGGTCAATGTTTTACTCTTCGTCTTCGGCAAGTTCGGCGTTCTTAAGGATGTCCTGCTGAATG
>JAISJZ010000327.1 GCA_031261125.1 Planctomycetaceae bacterium
TGGGGTCGGTCTTGTGAGCCACAACCATATCAAGTTTCGGGATAACAGTGATATACTGCCCCTTTGAACCCCTTGCCGTGTAAGCCCCCTTGAGTGCGGGACAGTCGTCCACATTGAACAACCACCACATATAGCCGTATTCGTGCAGGTCGCGTTCCGGGTTGATTGGATTCATTTGATTCTTGGGGGTAACGGCGGTGGTGATTGTCTTCACCCATGGGGCGGAGATGACTTGTTTGCCATTCCACTGCCCCTTGCGCAGCATCAGGTAGCCGATGCGAGCCATATCGCGCGTGGAGAAGTAAAAGTGGTAGGCAGGAAATTTCGACACCGACAGGTTGCCGCCCTTTTTTTGGTTAGCCAGATCGTAGTCCTGAACGCCGATAGGAATGCCGATGTCATCCTTGAATACTTTGTAAATATTTTTTCCGGTCAGTTGCTCAAATACGGCTCCGGCTGCGTTGAAATCCCAGTTATTGTAGAGGTAATACTCGCCGGGCTTTTTACTGCCTCTCGGCGGGCGGCGGGCGGCATCATCGCCGGAATTTGAAGCATCGTGATAGACCCCGCTTCGGGCTGTGATGAGGTCTTTTATCGTTGCCTGCTTCTCAAGGGGTAACAGACCGCCGATGTCATCGATACCTAAGTCCGCCATCGTGCGTGAGAGGTCAATCGTTCCGTTTTCGACATATTTGCCGTACAACATCGCCAGCACGCTTTTGCGGCACGAAGCGATGTAACTGATGCGCGTCAAACTACCGTACTCAAAAATTGACTCGCCTCCGACAACAACCATTAAACCCATCGTCTTCATATCGTTAACGATATATTTACGCGCTTGCTCAAGTTTGCCGGCATCGTAGCCGTATTTTTCTGGTGCAACCTTCGTCCAGTCCGATGACGGATAGATTTTCGTTTCGTCGGCGGCAATGCTCCCGACAGTTATGCTTGTGAAAGCCAGTAACAGTAAAAGGATTCGTTTCATATTGATGTTAGTTTTCCGTTTTAAGGGGAACGACCCCGATACCCGGACGGTCGTTGAGGGTTATTTTGCCATCGACTATCTTCATACCGTCGAAGCGGTCGTTGGCGATAAGCAGATTGCCGTCGAGGTCGGCGAAATCCATCTGCGGGGAGAGTTGCGCAGCGGCTGAGACGGCGCAAGAGGTTTCGGTCGTGCAACCGACCATCGTTTTCATACCGAGTGCCTCTGCCGCGGCTATCATTTTGCGTGCCTCGTATAGCCCTGAACATTTTATCAGTTTGATGTTTATGCCGTTGAACACACCGTGCAGCCGCGGCACGTCGCGCAGACGCTGGCACGACTCGTCGGCAAAGGTCGGCAGCGGCGAACGCTCGGTTATCCACGCCATATCGTCGAACACCGTCTTCGGCATCGGTTGTTCTATCATCAGCACGCCGCATTCGGACAGCCAGTGGATCATATCGAGAGCCGACTCTTTTGTTTTCCAGCCCTGATTGGCATCAACCAGCAACGGTTTGCCGGTTACACTGCGAACGGTTTCGATGAGTTTTTTGTCGGTAACCTCGTCAATACCCAACTTGACTTTGACGAGGTTGTAGGGTGCCGCCTCCTTGGTCTTCTGACGGACAACCTCTTCCGTGTCGATGCCGATGGTGTAGGAGGTATTGGGCGACTTGGAAGCCGTGTAGCCGAACCATTGCCAAATCGGAACACCCAGCAACTTGCCGATCAGGTCGTGCAGCGCGATGTCGATTGCCGACTTGGCACAGGTGAAACCTTCCTCGATACGGTCAACATAAGTCAGTATATCGTCCAACCGGAATGGGTCGGAGAATTGCGACATATCGACCTTGCTCAGAAACTTCTGCACCGTCTCGTGGGTCTGTCCTATCATATAAGGCGGCAAACCGCCTTCGCCGTAGCCCGTCACGCCGTCGTAGGTTATGCTGACGAGTATTGACGGCGTTACATCGCGCGAGAAGCCCGAAATGGTGAATGTATGCCTCATTTTCAACTCGATGGGAGTTACTTTCATCACCATCTTGCCATCCTTACGGACGGTTCTACCACTCTTCTTGGCACAGCCCGCCAATGGCCCGCCCGCCGCCGCAGCCGCTATGACCGCAGCCGATGTCTTGAGAAAATCTCTACGGAATATGTTGCTCATAATGATTCAATTTATGTGGTAATGCCCCGCCGAAGCGGCGGGGAACCAAATGATTATTTTTGTTTCCAAATCAAATCGACGTTCACGTTGTCCGGTAATACACAATCATATTTGCAATCTGCTGTATGCCGGGATAGACACCGAAACTCATCAGTCCGGGCGAAAAGGAGCCGTTATCTTCGACAGAGGTTTTCAAGGCATCCAACGCATTGATGCTGCCGATAGGAATATGAATTGTCCCTGCGGGACTTGTATTCTGCGCAATAACAGGAACTGTTGAAACAATTACGAGCAACGATAAAAACAGAAGGAATAATTTTTTCACAATACATTCCTTGTGTGAGAGGTTAAGTGTTCGGGGAAAACGACAAGCATTATCAGTAGTTCGTAATTGTGGCACATAGTCCATCCAGCCGCAAGTTCTTTCCTGTACAATGGTTATAGCACAACCTCAACCGTTTTTCAGGAGGAAGAACAATGCGCCCGGCACAGAGGAATTATCGGTAATCGACACAAAAAGTCAAGAGCGACTTTGCCCTTTGCGTCCAAAAACTTTTTACCGCCGAATTTCACGGTTATAAAATCACCAATACCACTATCATCAACGTCCTCACCGCCGCCCTCTGTTACCGGTCGCCAAAGGGACGAAGATGAAAGAGGCGGTACAAGTATTGTTAAAGCAATGCCGAAAGAGTTGGCAGAAGAATCCAGCGGAGGACAAGGGATTCGAACCCTCAACCCCTTTCGGGGCAACTGATTTCGAGTCAGCCCGCTCACCATTCGCATATCCTCCGAATCGCCCCATACGGGACAGTATCATTCTACCGTTTGCCCGCCGATTGACAAGTCCCCGACAAGATTGTATTCTTGTTTCGTGGTTCGCGGTTTTCAAAAGGAAACCGGCTAAAAAGAAAACGAGATATTATGACTCTGCAAACCGTTCCCGTCCCGCTCGGTGAAAAAAGTTATCACATCGAAATCGGCTCCGATAATCTGGAACACATCGGCGAAGTTCTCGAAACGTTCGCACCGGTTTCATCGGCAGTGATTCTGACTGACCGGAACGTGCAGCAACTTGGCTACGCCCAACGGGTTGCCGAGAATGTTTCACTCCGCGGCATTGACACAAACATTCTTTCCATTGAAGCGGGCGAACAGAGCAAAACAGTGGAAACCGCTAACGCCCTTTGGAACGCCCTGTTGGAAGACGGTACTGACCGCCGGTCGGTTCTCCTTGCTGTCGGCGGCGGAGTTGTCGGCGACATCGGCGGATTCGTTGCCGCCACGTTTGCCCGCGGCATCCGGTTCTTTCAGGTTCCCACCACGCTTCTCGCCCAAGTGGACAGCAGCGTCGGCGGAAAGGTCGGTCTTGATTTGCCGAACGCCAAAAATATGGTCGGCGCATTTCATCAGCCGCTCGGCGTTCTGGTTGATACGCAAACGCTCGCCACGCTGCCGGATGAGCAGTTTTTAAGCGGATTGGGCGAAGTGGCAAAATACGCTGTTTCGCTTGATGCCGACCTGTTTCAGTTTCTCGAACAGAATACCGAAAGCGTTAATAAACGGGAACCGGAAACGCTGCAAAAAATCGTTGTTGCGTGCTGCAAACTCAAAGCGGGTATTGTTGCCGAAGATGAATTCGATACGAAAGGACACCGTGTTTTGTTAAACTACGGTCATACCTTTGGACACGTTTTTGAGATAATGAGCAAGTTCACGCTGCTGCACGGCTTGGCAGTGGCTGCCGGTTCCATTCACGCCGCCAAACTTGCGCTCAAACTCGGTTTGATTGACGAAACGCTGTTGAACCGGCATCTGGCATTATTCAAAGCGTTGCGGTTGCCGACGGTGCTGGACACAGAAATAGATTGGGAACAAGCCGCCGAAATAATGCAATACGATAAAAAGACGGAATTCGGCAAACTCTGCCTTGTTTTGCCGACTGGTCCGGGTCAATGTCAACTGATTGACGATATTGGCACGAAACTGGTTGCCGAGAGTTAGACGATACGGGAACGAGATACTTTTATGTCCCATAATGCAGCATTTACCTTATTCCAAGAACGACTTCGGCACAAGTCCGCTGATGTTTTACTATGAAACAACATTGGCGTGCGACCTTGCGTGCAAACACTGCCGGGCATCCGCACAGGAAAAACCGGCGGGCGATGAATTAGCGACGGAACAGGCACTGCAACTGATAGAGCAGGTTGCCTCGTTTCCCCGTAAGCCGAACATCTGTTTCACCGGCGGCGACCCGTTGAAACGGAACGATATTTTTCAACTGATTCAACACGCCGTTTCGCAAAATTTGACCGTCGCGTTAACGCCGTCCGCTACGCCGCTGGCAACCCGTCAGGCATTTGAGCAAGCGAAAGATGCCGGTGTTCAGGCGTTAGGCATTTCACTGGACGCACCGACCGGTGCCGTTCACGATGCGTTCCGCGGTTTCGACGGTTCGTTCAGGAAGACCTGCGAAATGCTGGGATTCGCCCAGGACTTGAAAATTCCGGTGCAAATCAACACGTCAATTACCCGCCGCAATTTTCATTTACTCGATGCAATGGCGGACTTTCTCGGCAGTGAAGATTTTGCCGGAACGATAATGATGTGGTCGGTATTCTTTCTGATTCCCGTTGGCCGCGGTTTGGAAGAGCAACGGATAACACCGCCGGAGTACGAAGTGGCGTTTGAAAAACTTTGGCATTATGCGAAGGAAAAACCGTTCGCGGTGAAAACGACGGAGGCACCGCATTACCGGCGTTTTGTACTGCGCCTCGGCAGTAATCCGTTGGACGTTCCGCGTCCGTTTAAGTTTGCTAAAGGCGATAGGGAGAATCCCGAAACATTTTCACGGGCGCGGCACCGTGCGCCGCTCGGCGTAACGGACGGGCGCGGCATTATGTTTGTGTCGCACCGCGGCGAAATTTATCCGGCGGGTTTTCTGCCGATAACTTGCGGACAATTTCCGAAGGATTCGGTCGTTGATGTGTACCAGCAACATCCGGTTTTCAAGGCATTGCAGAATCCTGACAACTACAAGGGCAACTGCAGACGGTGCGAGTACCGGTTCGTCTGCGGCGGAAGCCGGTCGCGGGCTTTTGCGTTGACCGGCGATTATTTAGAATCCGAACCGGACTGCTGTTATCAGCCCGGTCAAGACCCGCTGTACGCCGGATTGTAAAATGCTCGAACGTGAGCGTTGGAACGGCAGATTGAAGTTGAGCGGCAGACACAACGGATAAAAGCGGGAAAACTATGTTTCCCGCTCGTCAATGTTTTATCTGAACCGTACTTCGTACTTTACGACTTGAACGGATTATACACGCCTTCTTTCGCGACACTGCTCTCATAGAATCCGTCGGCATCCGGTTTAACAGGTGCGTTGTCGGAGTTCATATCGAAAATACCGTCGCTGTCCGTCGGCATCGCTTGTACGCCCTTCGCTGCGGCTTCGTCCCACTTAACCACTTTACCGGATTGAGCGGCGTACCTGCCAAGGCAAGCAGTGAACGAAGACAACGCCCCGTTCCAGCCGTAGTTCATCTTGTCTTCCTTCCAAAGTTTCTTTTCACCGCGGATAGCGTCGGCGTGAACCTTGTGTTCGTATGAGAATTGACCGGCGTTTGCAGGACCTTTGTAAAGGTCGGCACCGTCATACCCTTTGAGCCACGCGCCGCCTTCGACGGAGCCGTGACCTTTGGAACCGTGAACCCAGTTGGATACGGAACCCCAAGTGTTCGGAATGTGCCGGCATTGGCTGAACATTTTCGAGCCGTCGGCAAACGTGTATTCGCAGAAGAAGTGGTCCCACGCTTCGCCGTGTCTTCCGAATTGTCCTTTGTATTTCTGATACCATTCGTCCCACGCTTTGCGGTCTGCGAACGGCGGTGCTTCGCGGCGCAGTTCGTAGGGAATCGTGTTCTGCCGACCGCCCATTGCGTTGCACTCAACCGGATGACACATTTGGTCGCCCTTGCTGTGCATCCACAAACCGATGTCGAGGTTGTGAACGTGCTGTTCGGTAATGTTATCGCCGCAAAGCCAAACGAAGTGATACCAGTTACGGATTTGGAAATGGACTTCGGATTCGCCCGGTTCGCGGTTGCGCTGCCAGATACCGCCGCCGTTCCAATAAACGCGGGAGAACAGCACGTCGCCGATAGTTCCCTTGTTTATCTGTTCAATGAACTGTTGGAAACCGGGGTCGTGCCGCCGCTGCAAACCAACCATCACTTTGAGGTTCTTTTCGTCAGCGATTTTGTTCGCTTCTTGCAGGATTTGGAAACCGTCGGCATCAACGCAGCAGGGTTTTTCCATAAAGACGTGCAGTCCTCTTTGAACGGCATAGCGGTAGTGAAACGGACGGAAGCCCGGCGGAGTAGCAACGACGATTTGGTCGCCCGGTTTCAGAACGTCAATCGCTTTCTTATAAGCGTCGGTTCCCCAGAAGACCCGGTCGTCCGGCAGGTCAACCTTGTTTTTGTACTTTTCGTCTTCCCGCAGGTTATGGGCGTTTCCTTTGGCGGAACCTTCAAAGGCATCAGCAACGGCAACGACTTTGACATTATCGCCGACTTCGATACGCTGGCGGATAGCACCGTTGGCGCGTCCGCCGCACCCGATTTGGACGACCTGAATCAGGTCATCGCCGGCAGCGTGCGCGCTGCGGGCAACGCCGAGTGTGGAAACGGCAGCAGCACCGGCGGCGGCAACGGTGCTGGTCTTCAAAAATTCGCGGCGGGAGGGTTGATTCTTTTTCATACAGAACTCCGAAAAGGGTGAAATAAATGTAAAAGGACAACAGTAATATACCAGATTAAATTTTTGTTTGCAACAGTGCCGTAAAAAAAATAATCCGTTTGGGTGCAAAAAATTTTCCCCCCCACCCTATTGACAATACCGGCAACTATGCTACAATGGATGGGTTAGTCGGTGTTCTGCTTCACCCTACTCAGTTAGACAAAGGAGAATGTTATGAATCTTATCACAATTCTGTTAAAGTGTTCTGGCGCGTTGACCCGACACACACACACACACGGCAATCTGAATCCGAAACTT
>JAISJZ010000127.1 GCA_031261125.1 Planctomycetaceae bacterium
TGCTTTTTCCGCGAAAGTTTAACACAATCATACTGTGCCGTTGTGGAATTAGCCCGTCGTAAGCATTGAATCATTTACAGAACGAGTCGTGGAACAAAAACACGAAGAACCGCGCTGGAAACTTCGTTTTCAGAGTTTTCAGCAGTCGCTCATTGATTTTAAGCAGGCGTTGCAGCAGCCGGAGTATTCCGTGCTGGAACGTGCCGGCTTGATTCAGTTGTTTGAGGTTTCCTTTGAATTATCGTGGAAAGTTCTTAAAGATTATTTGGAATTTTTGGGACATCAGGCAAAGTCGCCGCGGGAAACTATTCGGACAGCGTTTGAATTCGGTATCATCGAAGATGTTGACGCTTGGCTGGACGCACTGGAAACCCGCAACACGTTCACACATACCTACGGCGGCGATATGATTACTGTTTCAGAACAGAAGATTAAAAAGGAATCAGCACCGCTGCTGTTAACCCTTGAAAAATATCTCATTGCCGTCCAAGATGACACCTGACGTTCCCGAAAAACTCAACGGCATCAGTGAAAAAGACCTCGCCGTTATTCTTTCGGTATTCCGCAAGTATTCCGAAGTGGAACGGGCGGTTTTGTTCGGTTCGCGGGCAACCGGAAAACACAAACCCGCTTCCGACGCGGACTTCGCCCTGGAAGGACAAAATATCACTTTTCGGACGCTTTGCCGGTTAGCCGCCGATTTTGACGAATCGCCGCTGCCGTACCGCGTTGACCTCGTATTGCTTAACTCTTCCGTTGCGCCGGAATTGCTGGAACAAATTCACCGGTACGGAATCAATTTGTCCTTCTAAACCATTTCCTCCGGCAAAAGACACCGTTTCAGCACCAGTACCGTTATATCGTCGCAATGCTGCCCGCTGTCGTAGTCATCAACGGCTTTGAATATCGTATCCGTAATCCCGTAAACGCTCTTTTCCCTTGCGTCCGTAATCAGGGCTTCCAGCCGGGCTTCGCCGAGCATATCGTTGCCTGTCTCCTGCCGCGCTTCCGTTACGCCGTCCGTAAAAGACACCAACACGTCATTGGGTTCGATAAAAGCCGCCGCTTCTTTATATCGGGCTTGCTCAAAGGCGGCGGCAAACGGACCGGTCGGATTCAACATTTCCGTACTGCCGTCTTTGCGGACAATGTACGGCGGATTATGTCCCGCATTGACATACCGCAGTTCGCCGGTTACGACATTATAAACAGCAAGGAACACCGTAACAAACATATTGTCGTCGTTGTCTTTCGATAAGACGCTGTTCGTTTTTTCAATAATATCTTTCGGCGATGCGCCCCGCACGGAAAAGTTGCGGATGACCGTCCGCGAAACCGCCATAAACATCGCCGCCGGAATACCGTGTCCCGAAACGTCGGCAATGACCAGCACTAACAGATTCTCTTCGATAAAGAAGAAGTCGTAAAAGTCGCCGGCGATGTACGTTGCCGGTTCGTTCTTCGCGTACAAATCAAACTCCGGCCGGTGCGGAAATGCCGGAAATGTCCGCGGCAAAAGCGATGTCTGAATCTGCCGGGCAACCCGCAGTTCTTCTTCGATTGCCTTCCGTGCCAAAGTGTCCTTCATCCGGTTGTCAATGTTCGATTTCAATTCCACCGCCATCCGGTCAAACGCTTCGGCAATGTCGCCGAATTCATCGTTCGGACGTTTGCTATAAACCTTGGCGTACAAATTGCCGGCGGATAACTCTTTTGTAAAATCCGACAGATGTTTCAAAAATCCGGTTAGATTGAACGATACCACACTGATTGTACCGACAATGAGCAGCAGTCCGAAAAGAAAAAAAACGACACGCCGGTACAGTTGAGCATAGACCGGTTTAAGAATTTCGGCTTCGTCCGTTGCGCCGAGCAGCGTCCAGCCGGTTTGCCGCACCGGTACGGAAACGGCCCAAATCGGATTTTTATTGTTCCAGAATCCGTCCTTCGGCAACTTGTTCTTTGCGGCTTCAAACCGGGTTATCTCCGCTTCGCCTTTCAAGACCCGATGTCCCCAATCAATGAATTCCTTCCGCCCGTACCATTCCGCCAAACTGAACAGCGACTCGCCCATTTTCAATTCGGAGTGTTTATCGGTGATAATGGCTCCGGTCGAAGAAATCAAAGCAACTTGCGAATGTTCCATTACATCCGCTTGCGTAATTTCCTGAATCTTATCGAGGATAATATCAGCAACGACAACTCCCTGCACCTTGTCCTTATGAAAAACCGGAAGGGCAAGCGAACAAATCGGAATCGGTCGGGGTGAAAAATTGATGTACGGTTCTGCCCAGAAATCCTTCCGGGTGTAATAAGGAATCATATAGACCGGTCGGGAATAATCATATTCTTTAATTTCCTGCGTTTGAATGACGTTTTTCTCATTGCGGAACGTATAGAGAACCCGGTACGGTTTTTCGATGTCCGGTGCATATCCGAAGAACAGTCCGACGTACTGCGGATTTTTTTCGAGATAGCCGCGGAACAGCGGTTCAATGTCTTTCGTTCCGGCATCGGGATTTTCCGTGAGGTAAATACGCAAAAGTTCTGCACCGGCGGCGATTTTTCCGAATTCCGTTTCGAGCCGCGCCGCCCGGCGTTCCGCGGAATGTTTGATGAGCAGTTTGGTACTATTGATTGTCGTTTGAACCTGATTCCGCGTTTCCAAAACGGCAACGATACCGTAGATGAGCGTCAGCGGCAGGAGAATTCCGATAAGCAGTTTGGAGCGAACAGAGCGGAACATATAAGCCGCGGCACAACCGCAGAGTTAAGGGGACTTCTAAAACCTGTTTTTTACCGTAGAAAAAGAAGGAAATAAAGAGTTTTTTTCTTTCTTCTCTTCTTGTCCGGGAGGTCTTTAAGGTTTTTAGAACCTTCGTTAATGAAAACGGGTCGGTGTTCCATTCTAATTAACGGAAAGAGAGATGTCAACAGGACTACTTCTCAACGAGGGCAACAGCAAACCAGCCGTCTTGGATTCGGCACTGCCCCGCCGTCAGAGCGGTGAACCGCGGGTCGGTTTCAAGCAACTTTACCGATAACGGAAACGTTTTATTTGCCGAAAAAATCACGCCGAACGCTGCCCGCAGCGGAATCTGTGAACGACGCTGCGCATTGACCAAACTGATATATTTGTCCCGCTCTAATACCAACAAACCGTCTTCTTGTTTTACCGGCAGATACCGGACATTTACCGTGAAATCCCGATGCGTTTGTCCTGCCAGCCGTAGCGATTTAACGTTCAGTGTAATGCTGACCGCTCTATCCGTGAACCGAATCACCAACGGATTATCTTCGGCAAAACCGATTTCGACATCATCGTTTTCGCCCGGTTCCGCTAACGCCGGTCGGTTAAACTTTTCCGCCAATTCTTTCCGCAGTTCTCCGACGGCTGCCTTTTTTCCTTCGAGTCCCAACTTGCCGGCGAGCATATTCAGCACGGACTCGTGAATCTTCACATCGGCGAACGAACCGGACGGCGTTTCAGGACACGGCGTACTGCCGCACAGCGTATCTTGTCCCTGCACGGTCCACGATGTTAAAAGCCAATCGTCCTGTGTTGCCGAATGTCTCGGTTCAAACGTCAAACCGAACCGCTCCTCCGCCGTTTGCGAAAATTCCTGAAACTTCCGGTTAAACTGCAAAAACGTTTCTTCCGTTTCCTGTTCAATTCTTGCCCGAACCTGACGGCGCATTTTCAACTGCGTTTCTGCTTTTGCATCGCTCTGCCGTTCTTCGTATTGGTTCAGTACAATGCTGCGCACCATTCCCGACAACAGCGGCACCCTGTCGAAATTCGTTTTGATGTTCGTTAAGTCAACCCGGTTTTTCGGAATTTTCACTTCGCACGGCGATAATTGGAAACCCTCACGGGTCAACTCAATTTTCCGATGCGCTTCGTACTCGGCTTGTCCGCGGTTGAACAGCGTCGTTGCAAACGCGCTTGCCCTCGATGCGGTCTGAATGTTGCCGGATACGTCCAGCGACAGCAGCAACCGCTGTTCGTCCGGGATAAGGGTCATTTTCACTTCTGAATTGGTATAACGCCGACCGACGACGGGCTGTCCCTGTATCGTTTCCCGGAACCGTGCCGCCTCCGGTTCCTGCACCGGCAAAAGATGATTCAACAGCACTTCGGAAATGTAAATCTTTACGTTCGCGCCGCCGTACAAGTCCAGCGTCCGTTTGCCGAAATCCCGATACGCTGCGGTACAGGAAAACGACATTCGGGATGCCAAACGGAACAGCGTCGCCATATCCGTCATTCCGCCGGTCAATTCGTACTGCTCAACGGCATTTAATAAGCAGTCCGCCGAAACGGTATCTGCCGTCCAATTCTGCAACTCTTCTTTCCAACCGGCAAGAGCCGATGAACTTAAATACTCTGCTTGGGCATCGGACAACTTTGGACTGTTCAGCCGGGACAGAACGGCGTTTGCCCGGTCGCAAAATGCCGTCAATTCATTCAGCGGTATGAGTGAAACCGTTGCCGAAACGCGGCGGATAGGTGAACCGATGCTTTTTTCACACGCTTCCAATTCTGTCAGGAACGACTGCGTGTCAAGATACCCGCACCACAATGAACCGATATTTTTGCCGGAGCGGTGAAAAAAAACTTCGGCTTCGCGCGTCCGTTCTTTTAAGCGGCGGACATCGGAAACGTCTTTGGTGAAATGCCGGGACAGCGGCACCGCCGGTGCCGATTTTGCCCGACCTGCCAGTTCCCGCAAAAGAACGTGCTGTTCCGGCACGGAGGGAAAATGAGCGGAGGCAATTTGTACCGATACCGGCGCACCAACCCGTTCCGGTTCCGCAGCGCACAGCAACCCGGTACAAAACAAAAATCCTGTTAGCAATCCAACTCTAACGGGAAAAGACATTATTTTAACGGCAGTTCGGTGAAATACGGCGTGTTGTCGCGGAACAGCAGAAGTTTCACTTTGCCGTCCGGCGTTCTAATGTTTTGCCAATTTTTGGCAATATAACGGACATCGTTTTCTGATGTAGTAACCCATTCGTGAATCCCGACAATCACGTCGCCTTGCATAACACCGGCTTCGGACATCTGACTGCCGTCCTTGACTTCTTTGACAGCAACGCCGCCGTGCGGACGCTCGGTAAGAAATTGGGAGAATTTACGGCGGTATTCGTCCTTCGGCACCGGTGTATAACGGATGCCCAGCGTGTCCCAAACGAGTTCGTCGAGCGGCGATGTTTTCAACGACGACACTTTGAACGGCGACGCAACTTTCGGGGTAACGTCTGCCGTTTTCATTTGCCGGTTCTGCGATAATACTTGTCTTGTTCCCTTCGGCGACCCCATCGCGACAGCAACATCCCGCGTTTCGGAATCCCGCGATACGGAAAAGGATAAGTCGTCTTTTTCCTGAACGTCCAGCAACGCCCGCGAAAAATCGAGGACATTGCCGACGGAGTATTTACCGATTTGACGAATGACATCGCCGGTTCGGATTCCCGATTCGGCAGCGGCACTGCCGCTTTCAACGGATTGCACGACCACGGCGTAACGTTCGCCGCTCGGCTTGGCGTTTTCGCTTGTCTTTTCACCGCTTTCGCTGTCGGTTTGTTCTACTTTTAAGCCGTGCGAAACGGACTGATGAGCAATTTCGCCGAGCAGTTTTGCGGCAACCCGGACAACTTGATTGACTGGGATAGCAAACGCAATACCGGTTGCCCCTTGCCGAATCGCCGCATTGATACCGACCATTTCGCCGTCAATGTTAACCAGCGGACCGCCGGAGTTGCCCGGATTGATTTCCGTGTTCGTTTGAATGGCATCCCGATAAACCAGCGTATCGTTGACTTCAACTTCCCGTCCGATACCGCTGATTCTGCCGTCAGTCAGAGAAAAATCGTAACCGAACGGGTTGCCGATTGCCAAACAATTTTCGCCCGGCATCAGGTCGTCGGAACGTCCGAGCGTGATGGTTTTCAACGGTTTACGGGCATTGATTTTAATGATTGCCAAATCGGTATCCGGGTCGCGGGCAACAAGTTCGGCGTAGTATTGCGTTCGGTCGAAGGTGCTGACTTGAATTTTTCGGATGCCTTCGACGACGTGAAAATTCGTGATGATGTAGCCGCGCTCATCAATGATGATACCGGTTCCCATTCCGTTGTACGCTTTAACGGCTTCCCGGCTGGACGAATTGGCGGACTCGTCGATTTTATCGCCTTGGATACAGACGACCGCGTCCCGGTTCTTTTCGTATGCTTTTACTGCCCAATTTATGCGGGACTCTGCGGCGCAAAGGGTACCGGCGATAACCATCAGGACAACAGCGGCACAAACGGCTGCAATTTTTCGTGCGGTCAACTTTCTGCCGGGGCGGTGAAAAGACATTGTACTGTTTTGCGGGTTCCGGGAAACATACTTACTGTCTTTTTCGGCGAAGGGGTTATCAACCCTTGATAATAACAGGTTTAATCGAAAATGTTTAACCAAATTACCTAAACTAATGGAAGATGCCGAAGTTTCTTGACAACTCTAATTTTTTTCAAAAAAGAAGATTTTAT
>JAISJZ010000207.1 GCA_031261125.1 Planctomycetaceae bacterium
CCCGCCTTGACGGTAACAAAAAAACCGTTACGGATGATACAAAAAATAAAAATTTGACCAACGTGAGAGGGAAACCACTTCGGCTCAAGGGAATTGCGAGTTTTTAGAACCTGACATAATAGGATGAACGGGGATAAACCTGTCGAAAAATATTCGCAACGTTATTGGGAGTTGCTCAAAAATCTGGCAGACTGTTTGCGGAAACACGGACAAAATGTCTATTTGATTCATCCTTTGGAGCACATAGCGGTTCGGTTTGACGGCAAGAAGTATTCCTTTGATTTTTCACCGTTTGACAATGTGGTTGAATTTTTTATCAAGGAAGGCAACTTGAAACGTATCGAAGGCGGTCCTCTTGCAAGTCCGAGAAATAGTGTTTTGAATATCCCGATTTTGAAAGACGGAGACAAAGAAAATCCAACGGGAGAAACAATAATCCAAGCAATGCCGTTGTCGGATGAACGTGCGAAGAACTATTTATCGCAATTTATTCCGTCGTTTTATAAACACTTGCGTAAAAAGGGCTGGGACAAAATCTATTTACAGCATATCTGCGACGAACCGAACAATGCCGATAATTCTTACAATGCGCTGGCAGATTACTTGCGAATGCTGGAACCATCCATCAAATTCATTGATGCATCAGGGTTAGGGGAAAAAGCCGGAAAATGTTTAGATGTTCATATTCCAATTATTTGGCATTATCCGCCGAATGAAAAGTTTTACCGTCACCATCAAGAGAGCGGCGGCGAGGTCTGGCTTTATATCAGTTGCGAAACGCGGAAAGGATACCCGAACCGGTTTTATGATAGACCGCTCTTGGAAAACCGGCTGCTGCATTGGTTTAATTTTCGTTCCGGGACGACCGGATATTTACACTGGGGTTTGAATTATTGGCAAAAGGAATCGGCAATCCTGACGACACCGCAATCCTTAAAAATTTATAACGATAAACACAAAAATCTTCTGCCGGGAGACCGTTTTATCGTTTATCCTGATTTCGGCAGAGTCCACAGTTCACTGCGTTTTGAGACGATGCGTGATGCGGTTGCGGATTATGAATTGCTGAAGATGTTGAGTCAAACGCAACCGGAGAAGGCGAAAAAAATTGCCGAGGCGATGATTCCGCAGCCGAACCAAATGGAAACGGATATTTCGGTCTTCCGTACAAAACGGCACGAATTGCTCACGCTGCTCAATAGGTTAGAGCCATTTGGGCGATAAATGGTGAATAAACGATGATTGAAAATCAACCATAAAAAATGGTAATCGCCTTTAATCGGTAACAGTAACTAATACTTATTTCGTTTAATTTTCGATAGTCAAACAAGTTTATTATCTTTCACTACCATTTTTTTAACCTTACTTATGAGGAATATAAGGATGACCCCCAAAAATTTTTCTTCCCGCCGTCTGTTTCTGAAACGTTCCGCATTATCCGTTGCTGCGGTCACATTCAAAAACATTTCTTATGTGAGCCGGTGTGCGGCAGCAACTGGATATAATGTTGCCTGACGATTACAAAGACCGCACTGAAAAATTACCGCTTGTCGTTTGGAGTCACGGCGGCGGCTGAACGATGAATTGGAGGGGACTATGCCGACACTATGACTACGATTCACGAACAAGTGAAACGAAAGTGTTACTCACTTCTGTCTATTATATGACAAAACGTCTTACCTAAATAACTTAAATTACGGCACCACCTCTAAACGAGTTACCGAACAGGTCTGTTTTTTTACCGCAGAGGACACAGAGTACACGGAGATAGTTTGATAAAGAAAAACACAAACCATTATTTGTAAATGGTTACAAAGTATTTTAACAATTCTCTGTATCCTCTGTGAATTCTGTGGTTAAATTGTTTTTTAAGGTTTTTAGAGATTCCCAACAGTAATTTCCCTTAACGCAGTTTCGCGCAAATCGCCTCCGCCATTTCACGCGTTCCAACCGCCGACGGGTCGTTCCGGTCCGCTTTCAAATCATACGTTACACTCTTGCCCTCCGCAATCACCGCCGCAACCGCCTGTTCCAGCCGGTCTGCCGCCGCATCTTCTTTCAAGTGCCGAAGCATCAGCATACCGGATAAAATCACCGCCGTCGGATTCACCTTGTTCAAACCCTTGTACTTCGGTGCAGAACCGTGAGTCGCCTCAAACACCGCTCCGTTCGGTCCGATGTTCGCCCCCGGCGCAACACCCAAACCGCCGACGAGACCGGCACACAAGTCGCTCAATATATCACCGTATAAATTCGGCAAAACCAAAATGTCATACAACTCCGGCTTCTGAACGAGTTGCATACACATATTATCCACGATGCGGTCTTCAAACCCGATGTCAGGATACTGCTTCGCTACATTGCGGGACACTTCGAGGAACAAGCCGTCGGTGTGCTTCATAATGTTCGCCTTGTGAACCGCCGTTACCTTCTTCCGTTTATTTTCACGGGCATATTCAAACGCCGCCTTGACAATCCGTCCCGAACCGCTCACGCTAATCGGCTTAATCGACACGCCGGTTTCGCTCGCCGGTGTCAAAATCTTCCTGCCGGCTGCTAATGAGTTAATGGAATCAATCAGTTTTGCCGTATTTTCCGCCCCTTTTTCAAACTCGATACCCGCGTACAGGTCTTCCGTGTTTTCGCGGAACAGCACGAGGTCAACAGGCAGGTTCGAGTACAGTGTCCGCACGCCTTTGTAATACTTGCACGGACGGATGCAGGCGAACAGCCCCAACTCCTGCCGAAGATGCACATTGATACTGCGGAAACCGGTACCGACGGGCGTAGTTATCGGTGCCTTCAACGCACACTTTGTCCGGCGAACGCTTTCGAGAACAGATTCCGGCAGCGGCGTACCGGTTTTTCCCATTATATCAACGCCTGCCTCTTGGACATCCCAGTTGATTTTTACGCCGGTTGCGTCAACACATTTCCGGGCAGCAGCAGCAAGTTCGGGACCCGTTCCGTCCCCATTGATGAGTGTAATATCGTAAGCCATTGTTTTGCGGCAAAAAGAGTAAAAATTTATCCGATGAATTATTCTACCGTCAACCGGTATTTCGTCAATGCGATAAACACTCTACCCTACCGGACATTACCAAACATTACCATTTTCGTAACATTTGTTACATCTCAATCATTGAACCAGCGGGCTGCGTCTTTTGCCCAGTACGTCAAAATGATGTCCGCCCCCGCACGGGTAATCGCCGTCAGAGATTCCAAAACAACCCGCTGCTCGTCAATCCAGCCGCGTTCCGCCGCCGCTTTCACCATACTGAACTCGCCGGATACATTGTACGCCGCCAGCGGCACACCCTCGAACCGGTCTTTCACCATTCGGATAACGTCAAGATACGCCAACGCCGGTTTTACCATCACAATATCCGCTCCCTCTTCCAAATCAAACGCCACTTCCCGGACGGCTTGCGCCGCCGATGCCGCAAAATCCATCTGATAGGAACGCCGGTCGCCGAACTGCGGCGCGCTCTCCGCCGCTTCCCGAAACGGTCCATAGAACGCACTGGCATACTTCGCCGCATAACTCATTATCTGAACCCGTTCAAATCCTTCGCTGTCCAAACCGGTTCGCAAGGCGTGAATCATTCCGTCCATCATTCCGCTCGGTGCGACCATATCGGCACCGGCGCGGGCGTGAACCAGCGTTTGCTTGACCAAGTTGTCCAGCGTTCTATCGTTGTCAACGCCGTGTCCGCACAGAACGCCGCAGTGTCCGTGAGAAGTGTATTCGCAAAAACACACATCAGTTATCACCAGCAGTTGACCGGCAGCGGCATCTTTCGCCGCCCGAACCGCTTGGGCAATAATACCGGCATCACTCATCGCATCACTGCCTTCGCCGTCTTTCAATTCGGGAATACCGAAAAGAATCACGCCGCCGATACCCAGAGCGGCAACTTCTTTGACTTCTTTGACGAATTCGTCAATCGACAGTTGAAAGTTGCCCGGCATCGAGTTAATCGGCTGCCGGATTCCTTTGCCAGGGCGGACAAACAACGGCAGAATCAGTTTATCAGCGGACAGGGTTGTTTCCTGAACGAGTTGCCGGACTAACGGATTGTACCGCAGGCGGCGAAGGCGGGTCGTTGGAAAAGACATCATTGGTTATCCGGCGTATTGCACTTTGAGCGGTTTGCTGACAGTTGTTTTTTCCGACGGCAAACGGTACTGCATCAAATACGCATCATCGTCGGTCTGTTCGTAAAAACTTTTGATGACGCTGACCGCCCGAAAACCGAGCGAACGCAGAAAAATCAGCGCAGGAAGATTCGTTTCCCGCACTTCGAGGACAATTTTATGACGGCGTTGGTTCGCCAGTTTACTGATGAGTTTCTGAACCATTTGACGAGCAATGCCGTGCCGCCGCAATTCCGGCGATACCGCAATGTTTAACAAATGAAACCGGCTTTTGGTGATTTCATAAACCATATAACCGGCAACACGGTTGCCGTGTTCGGCAACCATTCCGATACAGTTCCGCCGCTGGGAACATTGAAAGAAGTCCTCTTCTTTCCAGGGAAATTCAAAACTGCTGTGTTCGATGGCGGCAACTTCGGGCATATCGCGGCGAACCATCCATCGGATTAAGACACGTGTTTTGTCGGCAGGTTCAGAACTCATATTAACGGTAAGTTATTGGCAACGTGATGATGTAATAACCTACCAAAAAACGGGAAATTTTCCAAGGGCAATTTTTCGTGCGGGATATGACATACATTTTGCCCAAGTTAAAAAAAGGAAAAAATTCTGAAGGGACTTATACTTTATTTCACTTTCCGGCTGTGATAGAATACTAAGGAACGTAAAAAAGACGGTGTTTGTTTCTGCCCTTGAGGTAAGAACGATACTGTTTGAGCATTTTTCCTTTCCCTCGAAAACTATGCTAAAAAAATCTTTCTGTGCTTTGTTGCTGTCCGCTGCGGTGTTTGTCCCGGCGGCGTTCTGCGCTTCTGTTTCGGAAATTACCTCGCCGGACAACAACATCGTTTTGCGGGTCTCCAATGAGCCGGCGTTGTCGTATAGCGTTCAATACAAAGGCGAAACGGTCGTTGCCCTGTCAAAAATCGGAATCAAAATCAAAGATGCCGCTCCGTTCGGTGCCGTTGACGTAACAAGCAGCGAAGCAAAGTCGGTTAACCAAACGTGGGAATATCCGTGGGGACGGCAAAAGACGTACCGCGACCAATACAACAGCGTTGCGTGGAAAGTAAAAGAACGTACCGGCAGCCGGACGCTGGGGCTTGAATTCCGGGTCTATAACGACGGTGTTGCGCTCCGCTACCTGATTGACAAAGGAACCGTCGATGCCGATGAATACACCTTGGAACAGGACTTGACGGAGTTCAACTTTAACGCCGACCATACGGCGTGGTACGCCGATTTTGGTTCGTTCAGTTCCAGTCAGGAAAAACCCTGCGTGAAACAGAACCTTTCGCTGATGGGCAGCAACGCTCACGTCGGCTGTCCGGTGGTGATTCAAACCGGCGAAAAAGGACCGTATCTGGCGTTGACCGAAGCGGAATTGAATCACTGGGGCGGACTGTATTTTCAATCTGCCGAACCGGCAGAAGTTCAAACTTTGTTTGACAGCGGCGTTTTGAAAACCGGC
>JAISJZ010000238.1 GCA_031261125.1 Planctomycetaceae bacterium
GCATTGGCTACGGTACCGGTATGCGGGGCAGCAACCGGGTTTCCGATACGGTGCGTGCCGGCTGGGCGAAAAGTACCGAACTGCTGCAATTCGCTTATGACAACGGTGTCCGGTTCTTCGACTGCGCCGACCTTTACGGAACGCATCAAATAGTTGCGGATGCAATGAAAGGCAAGCCGCGCGACAGTTATACCGTCGTCTCCAAAATCTGGCTGCACCCCGGCGGACTGCCCGAAAAGGAACGGCTTGCACCGGAAGAAACGATTGCCCGGTTCCTGCGGGAGTTGCGCACGGATTATAGCGACATTCTGCAAATCCATTGTATGATGAACGACAACTGGAAAGAACAGTTTGCCGATGCAATGGAAGGATTGGAAAAACTGAAGCAGCAAGGTAAGATTCGGGCGCACGGCATTAGTTCTCATTCATTTGCCGCGACCCGTTTAGCGGCACAAACGGCGTGGTGCGATACGGTGCATATCCGCATCAACAGCGAAGGAATGAATATGGACGGACCGAAAGACGATGCCGAAGCAAGAGTCAAGGAGGGTGTGGAAGTTGCCCGGAAAACGCACAGTGCCGGTAAAGGCATTATCGCAATGAAGGTTCTCGGCGAAGGCAAAATGTCGGACAAACCCGATTTGCGTAAGAAGTCGGCGGCGTTTGTGGCGAATCTCGATTGTGTTGACGTGATGATAGTCGGTTTTTCCGAAAAGGAACACATCACGGAGTTTATCGAAAACGTGAAAAACGCGTAATACCCCCTGTTGACAAAAATTGAAGTTCCGGTATCCTTTATCGACAACTCCGTTGTGCAGGAGTTTTTCGCCTCAAGAACAATGAACGCCCATCAATCGGCATACGGGTTCCTCTTTACCAAGCGGTTCTGGTATTATACCAGAATCGCTCCGGCAGAGTTGTGTTGTTGCCGAGGGGAAAGGTTAAGCCGATAGGTTTGTACCGTGCCAACAACAATACACTGACAAGCCGTGAGCGAGCAATCGTTCACGGCTTTTTTTCGTACAATGAATAATATCGCCATTCAAGGAATCGAAGGTTCCTATCACGCTATTGCCGCCCGCAAACTCTGCGGCGGCGATGATGCCGGTATCGTCTGTTGCCGCTCCTTTCAGGATGTTGCCGCCGCCGTCAACGATAATCCCGAAACACTCGGCTTGATGGCAATCGAAAACACGATTGCCGGCAGTTTGCTCAAAAATTACGAACTTATCCGCAAGAATCAATTTATTGTCTGCGGGGAGTACAAACTGCGGATTTCGCACTGCTTGGCGGCGTTACCCGGCACAGAAATTATTGACCTGAAAGAAATTGACTCGCATCCGATGGCGTTTCTGCAATGCGAGCGGTTTTTGGAACAACTTTTTGCGTCGCAGCCCGATGCGGTGCGGATTGTCGAAAAAGACGACACCGCATCCAGCGCACGGTGGATTAGTGAAAACCGGCTCAAAGGACACGCCGCGATTTGCAGTCAGGATGCTGCGAAGATTTACGGCTTGAACGTGTTGCAGTCCGCGATTGAAACGGATAAACATAACTTCACCCGGTTTGTGCTGCTGCATCACCGGGAAACATCCGCACCGGAGGGGCTGGGGCTAAACGGAGGGCGGAATAAAGCATCGCTGGTGTTTTCCCTGCCGCATAGTGTCGGCAGTTTGTCGCAGGTATTAGCAATTCTGTCGTTCTACGAAATGAACCTGACGAAAATTGAATCGTTTCCGGTGGTCGGTGCCGAGTGGGAGTATTTCTTTTACGTTGATTTGACGTTCAAGAATTACGCCCGCTACGAAAAGGCGGTTGCTGCTGCCCGCCCGCTGACAGACGAATTGACGGTACTCGGCGAATACACCGCAAACGAATAACTTTAACCTGAATAACGATATGAACATCGAAAGTATCCTTCTTCCCGGTATTGACCCGAAGCGGCCGGTGGTGATTTCCGGTCCGTGCAGTGCGGAAAGTGAAGGGCAGTGCCTTGACATTGCCCGCGGTTTATCCAAAATCGGCGTGAAAATTTTTCGTGCCGGCATTTGGAAACCCCGCACAAAGCCCGGCGGCTTTGAAGGTATGGGCGCAAAGGCACTGCCTTGGCTCAAAAAAATCAAGGAGGAAACCAGTATGTACACGGCGACCGAAGTGGCGACGAAAGACCACGTTTTTGCCGCGTTGAAAGCCGGCATTGACATCCTTTGGGTCGGTGCGCGAACGACGGCAAACCCGTTTGCGGTTCAGGAAGTTGCCGATGCCATTTCCGGGGCGGACGTGCCGGTACTCATCAAGAATCCGGTCAATCCCGATTTGGAATTGTGGGTCGGCGGCATCGAACGCTTGTACGGGGCGGGCATTAAGAAAATCGGAGCCATTCACCGCGGATTCGGTTTGTATGAGAAAAAGTTGTACCGCAACGAACCGATGTGGCACATTCCGATTGAGTTGCGGCGGCGAATGCCGGAGTTGCCGCTGTTTTGCGACCCCAGTCATATCGGCGGCAGGAGGGAATACATTGCCGAAATTTCGCAGCAAGCGATGGACTTGTGCTTCGACGGTTTGATGATTGAATCGCATTGCTGCCCCGACAAGGCGTTGAGCGATGCGTCGCAGCAGATTACACCGGAAATGCTTGACCATCTGTTGAGTTTGCTGGTGGTGCGTGATGCGTTCCGTCCGTCGAAGGACTTGTCGGAAATGCGGGTGAAGATTGACCAGATTGATACGCAGATTGTTGACCTGCTCGGCAAACGGATGGAGATTTGCGATGAAATCGGGCATTACAAGAAAGAACACAATATGCCGGTGCTTCAACCGGTGCGGTACGGTGAAACGCTGCGCGACAGAGCGGAAACGGGCTTGTCGAAACACCTTGACCCTGCGTTTGTGCGGGAAATCATCAAGGAGATTCACGAAGAGTCCGTGCGCCGCCAGTTGGCGATATTGAACGGTTGAGTTTAGTCAGCAAACCGATGTACCGCTTGTACTTGTTTGATTTGCCTGCTGGCGGGGTCAAAACAGCGAATAGTGATTTGGATTGCTTCCAAGTTTTCACTGTACGGCGGCGGTGCTTTCCAGTTCATTATGTCCTTTTGTGCGTCCGGTGTTATCGGGTCAGATGTCGGGCTGTAATAGCCGTAGTCCGTTGCGTAATCCTTTGTCCACGAATCAAACACGCACGGCATCGGATATTGATACGCCGGCGGCATAAAAGCATATTGCATATTGTAATCCGGGGCGGTTCCCGTCGCGTTGCCCGTTCGGGACAATTCTTTTAACTGCCATTCGTCGGTAACGCCGTCCGCTAGATTTGTGTCGATATACCGCCGGGTACCTGTTGACGTTGCGGCGTTGTTGTACCGGCCTTTGAGCGTAAAACCGTAACCGCGTTTGTCAGGAATACCAGTTACGTCAACACCGGAACCATCGAGTTTGTCATTATACAAGACATCGCCGAACGTTCCGTTAATGTCCGGCAGTTGGTCTTGCCCCAAGTCAATAAACTGCGGTGCTGCCCAAAAAGTTACGGCAGGGTTGCTGTTGCGGACTTGGCACGGTACCCAGTATGGATTCCAGACCTTAACATCGAAGGAAATCACGTTAGTCAGTACAATATCGTCACCGGCGCGGGCGTGCCGGGTATCGTAATTGTCCCCGTCCTTTAACAGCGAACCTGTT
>JAISJZ010000128.1 GCA_031261125.1 Planctomycetaceae bacterium
CCGACGCGGGCGCGGGTGCTTGGGCGGGAGCGTAATGCGGCACATCAATGAGCAGCGGGGTAACGCTGAGCATTTCGCGGTTTTCGAGGGTTTCGAGACCGAGGTGCCGTTTGGTCAGTTTGGTCGTCTTGGGAACGGAATTGAAATGGTAGTTCATTGGTTTCTCCTTGGAGGTATGGAGCGGAGAACACGGTCTCCCGCCCGTAAATAGGAATGGAATCGTAAAAGGGTAAAGGTAAAGGGTCGTTATGTTATCCCTTCGGTTGTGCCGGAGGGGTTGTGTTCTGCTTCCCACTTCAAACGGAATTGGTACACAGTGCAATTTTGGTCTTTTGCGGAGTATGTTCTCGCGTTTTCAATCGAAAATCCCTGCATATATCTTCTCCAATCACGCCGCTGTCCATCGGAACATTATGTACTATTGCGGAGGCGGAACCGTATAACTTTTTGAACGGACATCTGTTTTCTTTTTTCTGTTTAACACGGCAATATCATCTTCCGTCATCGGACGGAACGGGCGGCGGCTCAACACCTTTCCGGCTGCTTTCAAATCCGCCAGCATTTCGGCTTTCATCTCATCCATATCACGCCGAATCGCTCTGTCAGCCACTTCATCAAGGGTAAGCATCGTTATTCTCCTAATCCGTTATATCCGGGTCGTGCCACAAGAGCGTTACTGCCGTTCTTGTCGCAGAAAATTTTGTTGGTTTGAAACTCGATATATGCCGTTCATAAACCGTGTATCCTCTATCATAATACTCCTTTGCCGCCGCAAGGGACTTAACGATAAACGTATTGTCTGTGAACGGCTCGGTAATTTCGTACTCTATAATCAGTTGGGAATTTATCGGGTCCATCGGTTGTTATATTTCGACTTCGTCCCACTGTTTTCGGACATCCGCTTCCATCCGGTCGCAGGAGTCCTTCGGCATAAAGGGAAGTAATTCGGATAACATCTTTCCGGGGTTTGCCAGCAATGCCCGCTTTCGCCGCTGTAAGGACTGCCGGTACTGTTCCTTGTCCGACGGACGCGGTGCCAACATCAAGTTGACAAAGTCGCTGCCGTATCTCGTTCGTGCACCTTCTATTGGTGCCATTGGTACGCTACCTCGTTTAATGCCGCGAAACTTTTGTCTGTACTTTTTATTACGCAATTATACTTCCAAATATCTGAATTACTATGAAAATTTTTGATATTTTCCAAAATATTTCCGATTTTTCGTAAAGAATGGGTATTTTCAAGAGAATTTTGCCGGATTTTCCAATTATACGGATAGAAAATACGCTAAAAAAATTCTAAAAATTCTAAAAAAATCCGCAAAAGAAAACCGCAACAACGATTTTCGCTGTTGCGGTTTGATGCAAAACAATCCAAAATTTGCAAAATAATACAGCAGTTGTATTAAAAAGCGGCATTCAACATCATCAGGTATTCCGGTCCGTTCGGGTGCGCCGGATTCGGTATCACCGCTTGAGCGTTCGGGTCAACGACAACATCCATTCCTTCCATCGGAATCACGCCGAGCAGACATTCCGGGCAGTTATCGGAAACAAACGCATCGCAGGTAATGTCCCGGTCAAGGTAATAAATCTGTACCCCTTTGACGACCGGCGCAAGATGCACGGTGCCGTCTGCCGTTCGGACGGCGCGTGTACCGGTTGCGGTCATTCCCAACTTTTTCCGCAGTTCTTCGTTCATCACCAGCGTCAGTGCAAGGATTACGACATCGGCATTACGATATAGGTATAATCGTCATCGGTCTTTGCCAGCACCGGTTCGCCGGACGCAAAATACAGCGAAACCAACTTATCCGCCGGCAAAACCCGGAGGAAGTCCTTAACGAACTTCGGGTCAAGTTTCGTCTCCACCTTTTCGCCGGTGTAGGAAATCGCCGTTTCCACGCTGGATTTGCCGACTTCGTTGCCGCTGCCCTTCAACGTCATTTTGCCGTTCTCGAAAATGAACACAATGCCGGGATTGTAGTCCGTAGAGACCGTATCCGCCAAACGAATATCCGGCAGCAATGCCCCCGCGAGAATGTCAATCTGCGTTCTGCCTTCGGTTTCCGGGACGATGCTCCGCCATTTCGGGAACTTCCCTTCCACCAAACGGGTAAAGAACACGGCTTGCTGAAACTTGAAAATGGCTCTGCTTTGAGAAATGCCGACTTTGACCGGCTGCTCATCTTCGGACAAGACCCGTTCGAGAAACGCCATCGCTTTGGACGGTAAAATCGCGGTTTCGAGTGCCATTTCACCGGTTGTTACCGCGGCACCGTCGAGGAACGCCAAACGTTTTCCGTCAGTCGCGACGGCGGTGATTTTATCCCCTTGGAATTCAAGGAGAATGCCGCCGAGAGCGTACCGGGCGTTTTCAGAATCGGTGGCGAAAATCGTCCGGCGAATCATTTCGCTGAATGTGCTGGCGGGAATTTCCAAATAGGATTTTTCCTCGAAGTCCTCCACGTCCGGGAATTCGTCCGGCGACCACGCATCGAGTTCAATGTCGGCTTTTCCCGCGACTTTGAAGATGATTTTGTTGTCGGCACTTTCGATTTCAACGGTTTCGGCGGTAGATTCCGACAGCATTAATTTGAGCCGTTTTGCCGGCAGTACCGCCTCGCCGGTCTTGTGGACCTCGCAGTCATCAACGATGAGCCGGATACCGACTTCGGTGTCGGTCGCCTGAAGCAGAACGTTCTTCTTGGTCACTTTAATTTTGACGTTTTGAAGGATGGGGCGGACATCCCGCGCCGCGGCGACAGAAGCGGCAACTTGGAATTGCTGAAGAAACTTTGCCCGATTGCAGGTGATTTTCATAATGCGGTTCCGAAAAAAAAGGGGAATTGGCAAGCGGTCAGCATTCTAACAGAGAAACCGGAAGTTTGCAACTCTCCCCGTTTATTTCGCGTTTATTTCCCGTTATTTCCCGTTATTTCACGGGGGAGTTGACACAATTACAGCCGTACCGTAAATTACAGGTCTAGGAAAGTTGAAACCCTTCCCCTGTTAGAGTAATGGACTTTCTCTCCAACCCGTTATTTGCCGTTTATCTGCTCTGTGCCGTCTTCGGCGGGACAATGATGATTCTGCAACTGCTGGTGATGCTCGCCGGGCTGGGCGGCGCGGACGATATGGATACCGGTACCGACGCGGACGGGATTTCCGGTCACGGCGACGCGTTCGATTTCTTCAAGGTTCTTTCGCTGAAAACGGTTGTTGCCGGTTTCACTTTTTTCGGACTCGGCGGACTTGCCGGTTTGACCGGCGGAAGTCCCAATTCCGTATCTGTTCTGATTGCCTTTATCGCCGGTATTGCCGCCGTTTATTTCGTCTATTACCTTTACGATTCGATTGCCAAGTTGAAGTCCGACGGTTCTATTTCCGACAAAACGCTCGTCGGTGCCGCCGGCAACGTGTATCTGCGGATTCCTGCCGCCGGTCAGGGACGCGGAAAGGTTCTTGTCAATCAGCAGGAACGGACGATTGAATACGAAGCGGTCAGTACGGACGGCGAATTGAAGACCGGTGCGGCTATCACCGTTGTGCGGATTGTTTCGCCGACCACGGTCGAAGTCAAACCGGTTGAATAACACCTGATAAAGAATAAGGACGATGACACGCAGCGACGCTTGGGATTTGTTCAGTGAGTTTAACAAAGACGCTTTTCATATCGAACACGCCAAAACAGTTGAAGGCGTGATGCGCTATTTTGCCGTCCAGGAAGGATTCGGCGGTGAAGCAGAGTTTTGGGGCAATGTCGGTTTGCTGCACGACCTCGATTTTGAACAGTACCCGCGGGAACACTGTATCAAACAGCAGGAAATAATGCGGCAGCGCGGCGTTGACGAAAAAATCATTCACGCAACGTGTTCCCACGGCTGGAAACTGACCGTTGATATTGAACCCGTTCACCGGTTGGAGAAAATCTT
>JAISJZ010000132.1 GCA_031261125.1 Planctomycetaceae bacterium
TCACCGATTTTGCCCCCAGTTGAGCCAACGCCGCCGGAATGGCATCAAGAATCTGCGTCGCCGCCGACGGGCGGTAAAAATTAGCCGTTCCAACTTGAATTGCCGAGGCACCGGCGACGAAAAATTCCATTGCATCGTCAATCGTTTCGATTCCTCCGATACCGATAACCGGTATTTTCACCGCTTTGTAAATTTGCCGGACGCAGCGCAGAGCAACCGGTTTGATTGCCGGTCCGCTTAACCCGCCGAAGCCGTTGCCCAATCGGGGCTTGCGCCGCCGCCAATCGACAGATAAGCCGAGACAAGTGTTAATCGCCGAAATACCGTCCGCCCCGCCCGTTTCCGCTCCTTTCGCAATTTCACCGATGCCGGCTACGTTCGGCGAAAGTTTGACGAACAGCGGCAGCGTTGTGTTTTTCCGAAAAGCGGCAACGATACTTCCGCACCGTTTCGGGTCGGTCGCAAAATCCACCCCGCCGCTCACGTTCGGACAGGATACGTTCAATTCAACGGCAGCGATGCCGGCGGCGGATTCGAGTTTTTCGGCGAGGACAGGACATTCGTCTTCGCTTTTGGCGGCAACACTCACGATGATTTGTGTTCCGAGCGTTTTCAAATACGGCAGTTTGACGGCGAGAAATTCGCCGATACCGTCGTTATCCAAGCCGATGGAGTTGAGCAGTCCCGAAGCGGTTTCAACGGTTCGCGGCGGAGCGTTGCCGGGACGGGGAATAAGCGTAACGGTTTTCGGAATGATTGCGCCGAGACGGGAAAGGTCGAGGACGTTTTCCATCTCACGGGCGTAGCCGAAGGTTCCCGACGCAACAAAAACAGGATTGGTAAAATCGAAATGCTTCATCGTAAATGATAACGCCGCCGCAGATACCATTCCGCGGACAATGCCGACACAAAAAATATCCAAAGCACAAACGGCGGTGCGAGCCGAATCTGCTCAATCACCTTCCGTTTCATCACGTCCCGGTTCAACTGGTCAATCAAAAAGTCCGCCGTCGTAATGTGCGCGTACCGTCCGCCCGCCGCATCCGCTATCTTCGTCAGCAACTCTTCGTTCAAGTCCAGTTGGTCAAACTCCATATTCGGACGACCGACATCAATAATGATTTTCTCCGGTGCGTTTAACGTCAGCGCGTCCAGTTGTGCCGAAACCTTCACTTCGCACTGTCCGATTTGTTTCGGCTGATAATGTCCGATATACCTGCCCGGCGTACCCTCGACCGGTTCAAGTTTCACCGCGGAATTACCAATTTCCGCACTAACATTTCCCTTATCCGTTCCTGCTCCTTCGGCATCTTTCAACGTTGCCGTTATCGTAACGCTCTCCTCCGGTTCGTAGTACGCCTTGTCCGCTGCTGCCGAAACATTCGCTTCGCGGACAACCGTCCCTTCCCGTTTCGCAACATACCGAATGAATTGTCCCCAGAACTGCATAAACGGTGTGTCCTGATTCATCGCCCGCGGTCCTTGCTGCCAACTCCGCGTTGTATCGCCGGTGAACACCGCCGTCCGTCCGTTATCAACCGGCTGCACCGCCAGCACCGGCATCTCGTCTTCCCCGTCCCCGCCCTGTCCCGGTACCTTCACCGCCGGACAAGTTGCCAAAACCGTTGCCGCCGGATTCCGTGCCGGCACTTTCGTACATCCTGACAAATTCGGCAGTCCGTCTTTTACGGCTTTACCAAGCGTTGAAGGAAAAAAGCCGCTGATGTTCGCAAATACCGTGCTGTTTGCGCCTTCCGGGGTTAACTTCGGCATAAACGGCTCGGAAAACTGACCAGCATCCCGATTACCGAGAATGACCGGCAGAATTTTGCCCAGCGGCGTTCCCTCATAGCCGCCGGGACCGAGCGAATGATACCCGCCGAGCATTATCAAGCCCGCCCCGCTTTTGACGCGGTTCACGAACAATTCCTGTACCTCCGGCTTAAAATACGAACTGTCGATGTCGCCGATGATGAACACGTCAAACGAATCAACCGCCGCTTGGTCGGTCGGCAGTCCTTTTAATTCCAAGTCCTCTATGTTCGTCCGGCGTTGGAACACGTTCGGTTTCGTCTGCACCATTGCACAGAATTCAAGGTCGGGGTCTTTCGATAAGAACCGTTCGACAATCGCCCCATACTCCGGGCGCAGCGTTCCTTCGAGGTAAAAGACGCGGATACCCGGTTCAATCACAAGGGCGGCTTTCTGCCGTTCGTTGTTCTCTTTGATTGCCTCATCGCCGAGCAGTTCCGTTCGGGCAATGTACAGCGTCCGACCGGCGGTTTCCGGTTTGAATTCAAACATTACTTCCTGCGCCCCGTTCACGGCATCGAGGAGGAGTTCTTTTTCGCCGAGTTTTTTACGGGCAGCCGGTTTCACAGAAACCGGCTCGTTGTCGGGGGATTCCTCTTCGAGAATGACTTTAACGGTGCGTCCTTCGAGACCGACAGCATCGACTTCAGCGGTAATCCGCGACTTGTTCTTCAACGTCAGCCGTTCCGGCACCTGAATTCCGCTTACCTGAACATCTTTGAACGAAGAACTGTTTTTCAAACCGGTACCGGTACCAATCGCGTAAACCGGAATTCCCAATCTGCTTGCGTCATCGGCGGGGCTGCGGACGGTGTTGTGCTGTCCGTCGGAAAAAAGAAACAATGCTTCGATTTCCTTTACCGGGACTTTCTGTCTGCCGTCCATTACGGACAACGCGCCGACCAATCCCCACGACAACGATGTCGATTTTCCTGTTGCTTTCAAATCGGCGATTTCGGCTTCCCACCCGGCAGGCGTTGCGGTACTTTGGTGATTGTTTGCCTTATCGGCAAAGTCGATAAGGTGTAACGAAAAATCCTGTTTTAGTTTTTTCGTCCATTGTTTGATTTTTTCCTTCACCTGTTCGAGGCGGACAGTATTGCCGTCGGCGATACCCATTGACTCGGACGTATCAACGGAGAAGATGACGGACTTGCGCTGTGTGTTTTCTTGGGTGAATTGCAGTGCCGGTCGAAACAACAGCAGGACAACGGCGGCAACGGCAAAAAACCGCAGCAGGAGCAAGGTGAAGAACCGCCGCCGGGTGAGTGTGCTGAACGTCCGCCGGTAAAACAGTGCCGTAATTCCCCACGCAAGGAGGAGAACCGCAAACAGTTGAAAGAAAGTGTAACCTTGGGCAAGGACGAGTTCAGCCATACCGGCATTGTACCGTATGTTAAGTGCCGGGACAAGTTATCGTTCCGTGTCTGCCAAGTCCGCCGGTTTCAAGCCCTTTTTGCATTTGCCGAAACCCATCGGCAGCGGTTCGTATTTGCCGACGATGCCGACTTCCGCCCTGTCGAGAATTACCGATTCCAAACCGGTCAGGTAATAGACGGCATTGACGAACATCCGCCGCACGCCTTCGCCGGCAAAATCCTGCGACGAACCAATGGTGGAAGTGAGTGATACACCCGTACTGTTAGTGCCGGGACTAAACGAGTACGGTTTCAGCCACGCGAGCGGCATCATCGGATCGTTCTTTTCGTTTTCGACCGGCTTGTCCGTAGAATTCATTCCCGACAAAACCTGTCCGAAGAACAACGGTGTTGCACTGTCCGGCAGCGGAAGCCGAACCTGATACACGTCCGTCGGTCCGAAGATGTCTTCACAGCCCTTCACAATCGGATGACTCTTTTGTTCCGGCGCAACGATGCCCCGCGTCGCCTCTTTGCCGTGATGCCCGTGATGGTTTATCCACGTTTCGCCGAGAATTTTGCGTCCAAAGCCCTGCTGCCAGTCCTTCTTTTCACCGCTGTAATCGAAACTGTAATGCCGGTATGTTCCGCTCTTGATACTAAAAGCGTGCGTTGCCGTGCGGATGCCGATGACCGGTTTGCCCGCTTTCAGATAATCGTCAATGTACTTCATTTGTTCATCCGGCAAATCCCGAAACCGGAGAAAGAATACGGCAATATCTGCTTTGAGCAACGCTTCCAAACCGGGAATGTTGTTGAGCGTCAGCGGGTCGATTTCGCCGGTCTGCGGATTGATGGCAAACAGAACGGTGCAGTTGAATCCGTGGTGTTCCGCAAGGATTCTGCCGAGTTGGACAACCATTTCTTCCGAGCGGTACTCTTCGTCGCCGGAAACAAGGACGACGTTTTTCCCGCTGCCGGGTTTGTCCGGCGTTCCTTTGTAGTACAGCGTTTGTGCCGAAGCGGATAAAACGCAAAGGAACGAAAACAAAACGAAAAGAAGGATTGAGTGTTTCATTTTTTCTTCGCAGTTCTTTTGCGGGTAAACTTTTTCACGGGTCCCTTGGCGGCTTTCTCGGCAAGCATATTCAACGCCTCGTCAAACGTTAAGTCCTCAATGACCGTTCCCTTCGGCAGTGTAACATTCGTTGTTCCGTCCGTGATATATGTTCCGTAAAAGCCGGTCAATATCTTAACCTCTTTGTTTGTAACCGGCGAAACGTCAAACATCCGCAACGGTTCTTTACTCTTTGCCGATGATGCGGCACGCCGTCCGAACGTCTTCGGCTGTGCAAGCAATTCCAACGCTTTTGGTAACGGAACGTCCAACGGCGAAACTCCGGCGGGCAGCGACCGTGTTTCCTTGCCGCACTGAACATACGGTCCGTACCGTCCGTTTGATGCAATCACGTCTTCGCCGTCTTTTTGCCCCAGTGTCCGCGGCAGCGACAGCAGTTGCAATGCCGTCGGCAAATCGACATCGTCCAACTTCATTCCTTTGAGCAGCGACGCAAACCTTTTGTCCTTGCCGTCATTTTCGCCAAGTTGAACATAAGGACCGAAACGTCCGTCTTTCAAATAAATGTTTACCCCGTTTTCAGGACTTACACCCAGCGGTTCTTCAGCACGGGCTTTGTTGTTGAGCAACTCCAATGCTTTGTAATACGTCAGTTCATCCGGCGGCAAATCCTCCGGTATGCTGCCGTTGCGTTCGCCCCGCTGCAAAAAGGGACCGAATTTACCGATGCGGACAACAATCGGCTCTTCTCCGTCCGGCGTTGAAATCGGAATGGTACTGACTTCCCGCGGGTCAATTTCTTCTTCCTTGTGGTCGAGTTCCGCCCGCAAACCGATGTGTTCACCGCCACGGTAAAATTCGTTCAGATATTTCAGATAATCCAGTTCACCGCGGCTAACCGCATCGAGTTGGTCTTCCATCTGGGCGGTGAAATCGTAATTCACAATGTCCGGCAAGTGTTCTTCCAGCAACTTGCAGACCGCAAACGCCGTCCACGTCGGAATCAACGCCCCGCTTTTCTTAAAAACGTAATTCCGCTGCAATATCGTTTCGATAATCGAAGCGTAGGTACTCGGACGACCGATGCCCTTGTCCGTCAATGTTTTCGTCAACGCCGCTTCGGTGTACCGCCCCGGCGGCTGCGTGGTGTGCTGCTTCGGTTCCAATTTCTCTGTTTTGAGAGCATCGCCGGTCTTTACATCCGGCAGTACCGTTTCCCTGTCGGCGAGTTCCGCTTCGGGGTCGTCCGAACCTTCGACGTATGCCCGCAGATAGCCCGGAAAATCAATGGTCTTGCCGCTCACCGAAAACAGAGCATCGTCTATACGGGCGGTAACCGTTTTCCGTTTGCCTTTTGCGTCTGTCATCTGACTGGCAACCGTCCGCTTCCAAATCATATCGTACAGCCGGAATTGGTCGAACGACAATTTGCCCCGCAGCGATTCCGGTAAGTCGAACACATTTCCTGCCGGTCGGATTGCCTCGTGTGCTTCCTGCGAATTTTTCTCTTTGCTGTGATAAATCCGCGGCTTGTCCGGCAGGTATTCTTTGCCGTACTCCCGTTCGATATGATTCCGTGCCGCCCGAAGGGCTTCCGCCGACAAATTGGTTGAGTCGGTCCGCATATAAGTAATGTATCCGTTTTCGTACAACGATTGGGCGACACTCATCGTTGTCCGGGCGGTGAAACCGAATTTCCGGTTCGCTTCCTGCTGCAACGTACTGGTCGTGAACGGGGCATAAGGACGTTCCGTGTAAGGTTTTTCCTCGACACTTTGGACGTTCGCCGGCTCTTTTAAGAGACGCTGCGACAAGCGGAATGCAGAATCTTCATTGAGTAAAACGAAATCATCGGGCTTTACCAGTTTTCCGGTAGCGGTATCGAAATCCTTGCCGGACGGGATTTTTTTACTGCCTACGGAAACGAGAACAGCAGAAAACACCGTTTTCCGCCCGTTCGGCAAAAACGTTCCGAGTAAATCCCAGTATGTTGCGTTATGAAAGGCGATGCGTTCACGTTCCCGTTCAACCACCAACCGCACGGCAACGGATTGAACGCGCCCAGCCGAAAGTTTCGGGCGCACCTTTTTCCACAGCAGCGGCGAAACCTCGTATCCGAAGAGCCGGTCGATAATCCGGCGTGTCTCCTGGGCTTGCACTAAATCACTGTCGATGTCCCGCGGCGATTTCAACGCCTCTTCGATTGCGGACTTCGTTATTTCGTGAAACACGAGCCGCTTAATCGGAATCTTCGGCTTCAATGTTTCGACCAGATGCCAACTGATTGCTTCGCCTTCGCGGTCTTCATCTGTCGCCAGATAAAGTTCTTTTGCGTTTTTGAGTTGTTCTTTAAGTTGTTTAACCTGTTTCGTCCGGTCTTTGGAAACAACGTAAATTGGTTCAAAATTACTGTCAACGTTCACGCCGAGCCGCGACCATTTTTCCTTTTTGTACTTTTCGGGAATTTCAGCGGCGGATGCCGGCAAATCCCGGATATGCCCGATGCTTGCCTCTACGATGTAATTCTTGCCGAGATATTTTCCGATAGTTTTTGCCTTTGCCGGCGATTCTACGATAACGAGGGAGTGCATATTGTGTAAGTCGGTGGTAAATAGCGGGCGGGTATTCACTATTCACTATTTTTGCGTTTTTGTCAAGAGAGGAAAACGGCATAAAAATTTTGCCGGGATTTCGCTCTTGCCCGGAACAGCAGTTTTTTGATAACCTGTCCGCTGCTTCCCGTCCGCCTACCCCCCTTCCCGATGACGCTGCTCGACCGGTACTTGCTGAAGAATTATTTTATCAATCTGCTGTTCTGGTGCCTGTGCATCATCGGTATTTTTGTCGTCTTCGACCTGTTCACGAACCTCGACGCACTCGTTGCCGCCGGTAAAAAAGCCGGTAATGTGCCGAAAATCATCGCTGCATATTATTTCTTCAAATCCGTACCGCTGGCAATGATGCTTTGCTCCGTTCTCGGTCTCATTTCCGCAATGATTACCGTTGCGATGATGATGCGGAATAACGAACTGGTACCGGTTCAGGCGGCAGGCATTTCCACGCTGCGCATTATCAGACCGCTGATATTAGCAACGTTGTTCGTTGCCGGTGCCGCAACGGTTCTCCGCGAAATTGTCCTGCCGAACTACCTGCCGCAACTCGTAATGGAAGCGGGCAATATGTCCGAGGACAGCGGAAGTGTTCTCAACGCCGCGATTGACAACGAAACCGGTATCGGTATTCACGGTGAAAAAATGTTTCAGGGGGAAAAACGTATCAGCAAACCGAACTTCACGCTGCCGAAACCACTGGTGAAACAACTCGTCCGGCTGGATGCGGAAAACGCCTACTATCAACCGGCATCGGCAGAACATCCGGCGGGTTTTCTGCTCGTCAACATAGAGGAAATACCCGGCGTGCTGAACGGCGAAGTGCTGAAATTCAAGGACAAACAGATTGTTTTTACACACAAGGACTCACCGGCTTGGGTCAAGCCGGACGAATGTTTTATCGCAACGAATGTGCCGTTAGGTTTTCTTGCGTCGAACGATGCGTGGCGGACGTATGCTTCGACATTCGATTTAATTCAAGCGGCGAGAAACAAGAGTTTGGATGTCGGCAATTCAATTCACACGTTGATTCACGCCCGGCTTTTGGAACCGTTTTTGGACATTGCATTGCTGTTTTTGGGATTGCCGACGATATTGACTTACGGCGGACGAAACGTATTTAAGCCGATGGGGTTGAGCGGTTTGCTTGTATTTTCGTTTTTAGCGGTTCGGGAAGGGTGCCGGTTTTTAGGGGCGAATATGGAGATGCCGGTGCTTGGTGCGTGGCTGCCGTTGATAGTGTTCGGACCGATTGCCGTGAATCAATTTATGATGCTGCGGATGAAGTAGCGAAAGAAAACAGGAAGGTTTTCAGAACTGCCTAAAACAACGGCGTTTCTCCTTCCAGCCGTTTGCGGCATTGTTCCCAATACTCCGGCGATAATTCAAAACCCAGATAACGGCGACCGAGTTTCTTGGCAACGGCAAGCGTGGTTCCGCTGCCCAGAAACGGGTCCAGAACTTTGCCGTTCTCGTTTGTTGACACAGAAATAATCCTGTGTAAAACTTCCTCCGGCATCTGACAGTTGTGCCAGCCCTTCCGTTCTTTGAACGTTCCGCAAACCCGCGAAACAAGCCAAGTGTCTTTATCTGTTCCTAACTCATTTTCCAACTCCTTCGGATTCAAAATCCAAGTGTCGTCCGGCAGCCGGCCTTTCGGATTCGCCCGCTTGTCGTTATACCGCAGTTGCCGCGCCGAAGGTACCCGGATTGCGTCATCGTTGAATGTAAAATGTGCCGGGTTCTTAACGAAGTGAAACAAATGAACGTGAGACCGGGTAAATTTTTTCTTGCAATTTACGCCGAACGTGTAGTACCACACGACCCAACTTCGGCACGTTAAGCCGAGTTCCCGTGTACAGCACACTTTCAGTTCGGCAGCGAACTCATCACCGATGGCGAGCCAAAACGTACCGTCCGGCTTAAGTATTCGGACAACTTCGGACATCCATTTTTTTGACCAGTTCAGATATTCGTTGTCTTCCCGTTTATCGTGATAGACATCGTAGGCGTACCCGATGTTGAACGGCGGGTCGGCAAAAACGAGGTCGGCACAGGCATCCGGCAGTTGCCGCATTCCGCCGATGCACTCCAAATTATAAATGTTATCCCATTGAAGCATTGCCGGTGTTTTATGTTTTAGCCGGCTTCCTTGGGAAACCGAAGGAAACCGATTATACCCCCTCTTGACGTGTTGAACAGGTACGCTAGAATGAGTTACGGGTAATTGTATATCCGTTTTGAAAGGAGGGGGCGAACCGGGTTCGACCGGACAAGGGAAGGATGAGTTGCAAGCCGCAGTTGGTCAGCGGGCTGCGTTAAAAGCCGACTACTAAATTCAAATGCCGAACCTAAATTGGCATTGGCTGCCTAAACACAGGCAACCCCGAAACCGCGCTGCTGCCGAAGCGGTGTGAATTTCGGACGACATTTCGGCTGGTTTCTGTTCACGTTGACTACGGCAGGAACAAGACACTGTTGTCAAACCGTCTGTGCGAAACCGTCGCCGATAAGGGTTCAAACGGATCAAACTTCAAAGAATCGGAGACGCTTGTGGACGCTTGTTTGGAACTGTTTCGGGACGCGGGTTCAATTCCCGCCGCCTCCAATCGAAGGCAGATGCCGCCTTTTTGTTGATTCGGCATCACAGGGTTTCTTCTTTTTTGCCGTTAGGGGGAAGGATTCCGGTTTGATTTTCGTTGACGGCAGAAGAAAGACAGTTATGAAGATTTACGTTGGTAATCTCTCTTACCGTATGACGGATGATGAACTCCGTCAGTTGTTTGAGGAGTTCGGTTCCGTCAGTCAGGTCGATATTATTTCCGACCGGGAAACGGGACGTTCCAAAGGGTTTGCGTTCGTTGAAATGTTGAACGACGAGGAAGCAAACGCCGCAATTTCGGCACTGGACGGTCAGTCCGTCGGTGACCGGGTTTTGAAGATTAACGAAGCCCGACCGAAGACCCCGCGTCCGGGCGGCGGCGGATTCGGCGGAGGCGGCGGTGACCGGGGCGGTCGTCCTCCCCGCAACTACGGCGGAGGCGGCGGCGACCGCGGAGGATACAGAGACAGAGAGCGGTACTAAACCATATTACCGTTTCAGCCCGTTTCCTTTGGAAACGGGTTTATTTTTTGGAAACGGGCTTATTTATTGTCCCCGTTTTTCTTTTTCCCGCTTTTTGCGTTCCTTTTCCCGTTTCTTTCGGGCTTCGGCTTTTTCTTGGGCTGTGAGCCGTTTGCCGGTGCCTTTCTTCGGTGCCGAAATGTTTGCCGTCGGATTTTTCGCCATCATCGACGACATAGATTGAATCGCCGACATCTGGTCCCGCATATTCATCGACGACATACTTTTCATCATTTCCTGCATCGGCAGGAACGATTTGATAATTTCAGCGACCGCCTGCGGTTGCACCCCTGCTCCCGCCGCTATCCGCCGCCGCCGGCTCTGGTCGATAATTTTCGGATTACGCTTCTCCTCCGCCGTCATCGAGTCGATAATCCCGCCGACACGCTGCATCTCTTTATCCGCATCGACGTTCATTTCGCCCATCATTTGCGTCATTTGTCCCATTCCCGGAATGAAACTCAACAACTTGCTGAACGAACCGAGACGTTTCGCCTGCCCCATTTGACTGCGGAAATCGTCCAGCGTGAATTCGCCTCTTTTCAGCCGTTCCTGCTGTTTTTCCAGTTCCTCCTTGTTGAGTTTCTCCGTTGCCTGTTCGATGAGCGTGAGCATATCGCCCATTCCGAGAATCCGCCCCGCCAGCCGGTCAGGGTGAAACTCTTCAAGATTGTCAATCAATTCGCCGGTACCGATGTACTTAATCGGAACGCCGGTAATGTGCTTGACAGACAATGCCGCCCCGCCGCGGGAGTCGCCGTCTAACTTTGTCAGAATGACACCGTCGAGTTCCAACGCTTCGTTGAACGCCTTCGCACTGTTCACGGCATCCTGACCGGTCATCGCGTCAACAACGAAATACACTTGGTCCGGCTGCAACTCCTTTTCGATGTTTTGGAGTTGCTTCATCAACTCTTCGTCGATGTGCAGCCGGCCGGCGGTGTCGAGAATCAGAACATCAACGCCGAGTTGCTTCGCTTTTGCCGCCGCGTCCCGGCAGACCTTCACCGGGTCTTTGCTGTCCCGGTCCGTATGAACGGGAACGCCGAGTGTTTTGCCGAGAATTTCCAACTGGTCAATCGCTGCCGGCCGCTGCAAATCCGCCGCGACGAGCAGCGGTTTTAACTTCCGTTTGAGCAGCAGATTGCCGAGTTTGCCGCAGGTAGTCGTTTTGCCGGAACCTTGCAAGCCGCAAAGCATCAGCGTTGTTAAACCGCCCTTATTCAGATGCAGCGAATGGTCAACCGGTCCCATCAATCCGACTAAATGTTCATAGACGATTTTGACGAGTTGTTCGGTCGGGTCAAGCAGTTTTAAGACGTTTTCGCCGAGTGCCTCTTCGGCGATTTTAGCGGTGAAGTCCTTGACAACCGGCAAACTGACATCGGCTTCGAGCAGGGACTGTTTGACAAGTTCAAGCCCTTCCCGCATATTCGATTCGGTCAACCGCCCTTTTCCGCGAAGGGTTTTGATTGCCGACATCAAACTATCTTGAAGGGTCTCGAACATCTTAATCTCTGTTGTTTCGCCCCGCACGGTGCCGCGGGTTCCTGCGGTTAATCCTTTGAAACGTTATATTATCGTAAATTGCCCTGTTTTGACAACCCCCGCCGGGTTATTTCATCTTTCGGAACCGCTCCAACGCCTCACGGAAGAGCGTTACCTCCGGCACAAGACGAACAACGTTTTCCTGCGTCCTGATTGCTTTTTCAGTTTCACCGCCGAGAAAATAGACGTGTGCAAGCGTGTCAAGATATGCCGGATTCTCCGGTTCCGCTTTCACGGCGGTATCTATCAACGCTTTCGCTTCGGAATAACTTCCGCCCGTTCCCGCCAGCAGCCACGCTGCCTGATTGCACGCCTCCACTGCCGCTTCTTTACGCTCTTCCGCCGTTGTCCCTGCCCGCAACTGCATCTGGCGTTCAATGCCGAACATCGCATTGTTCGTTTTGTCCCGAAGGTTATCGCTGTACCGCGGCTCGATTTCCGGGTTATGCACAATAACCTTATGAGACAATATCAACAAATCAATTTCCTGCGAGTCGCTATTCAATCCCTTATCAACGTTTTCCCGCACCTTACTCCAATCGTCCGCTGCTTGGGCTGCTTGGGCAAGACAAAGATACATTCCGGCGTGAACTCTCTTCCCAAAAACATTATTATTATCGCTGTACTTGTCTTTGTATTCTTCGCTGCTCAAGATGTTTTTGCCCTGCTCAAAATATTTTGCCGCTTCGGAATAGCGGCACAAAAACTGTTCCACTTCCGCAAGTTCCATTGCCGCAAACAGATTCATCTGAATCGGACCGTTTTCCAACACTATTTGAAAATGCGGCTTCGCCCAATTCAGGCGGTACCGCCGCCGCAGAATTATGCCGGCATCGTAATGGTCGTAAAACGGTTCGTTGACTTTTTCGTTCACCGGCAGCAGCGGATGCTCCTTGCCGAGGAACCGGGTACGGACGGCAAGTGCCGCCTGAACCGACTTATCCCGCTGTGCTGTTAAACCGGCGGCTTCCTGCATTTCGGCAACCGCATAATAAAACAAAATGTCGCTTGTGTTGCCCGGCTGAATACTGTTGTTTGCCGGATTCGCCTGAAACGCTGTCATCGCGGCAATCAATTTCTCAATCCGCTGTGCCGATTCTTTATCGGCGGCGGCATTTTTCCGCTCGTTCCATTCACATCGGATTTTTGCGTAATCCAAAACCAGCGCGGTCAGAGCATCTTGTTCTTTTGATGAATTCGGGTTCTGTTCCAGTTCCCTGACGATGTTCCGGTACCATTTTTTCTGCGGTGCCGGACTGACCGGCGGGACAGCGATAAGCACTTTGGCGGCTTCGGCACGCAGTTCCCGCTTTTCATCGAACCGGAGAATCCGCAGCAGCGTCGGCAGTCCTTCACCATTCGGAGCATCGCCGCTCGGATGAGCCAGAATCCATATAACGCCGGCTTTTTTCGTAATGGTTTCGGCTTGGGCATACTCTTGAATCCAGATTTGCAGTCCTTTGGTTTCCCGCAGGGTGAACTGTGCATTGAATCGGGAAATAATTTTTTCGGCACGGTAGGCAATTTCAGGGTCTTTACCCGAACTTGCTGCCCGAAGTGCCGGCAAGGCTCCTATCCCGATACGGAACAGATGTTCTTCTGCCCGTTCCCTGACAAAGTAGGAATCATCGCCGAGTTTTTTAATCCATTGTGCTGTTCCGGCATTCCGCGGTTCGACCGTCTCCTGCCCGAAAAGTAAGACAGCCGAAAAACACAGGACGGCGATAGAAACAACCTCTTCATACTTTTTCATTGCGCAGCACTCCTGTTCGTTGGGCTGGACGGAAAACGGGCTGTTTCATTGTATCAAGCAAAAACCGGCAGGACAAGTCCCGCCAATTAGAAAAGTTGTTGCAAAATGAAACAACTGCATTTTTTTGCAATGGTATTTTGACCGCCTATTTTTCCAAAAAAAAATGTCAATAAAACGGCGATTTTCTAATTTCATTTTTGACATTTTTAATTGTGTTTTCGTAAGTACCTGTATTTATTCAACTTACAACTCTTAACATTTTTTTGAAAATTTTCTCCCGTTGGCACGGTAGGTGCGTTAAAAACTATTGCCGGAAAAAACCGGATGTCAAAACGTTCAATATCTCCAACCAAAGGAACCGAACAATGAAACGTACCATTATGTTGACCATCGCAGCGATGTTTCTTTCCGCTGTTGCAAACGCAGATGTTATTCCGCTGGCTTCTACCGGTGTAAGTACATCCAATCCGAATACAACGATTGCTAGTAGAACTACTGGTTATGGACTCGGATCAACCACAACATACTACCGTGCGTCTTTGGATGCTAACTGGACTGCCGCCTTCCTCGGTGATTAC
>JAISJZ010000019.1 GCA_031261125.1 Planctomycetaceae bacterium
ACCGGTTCGTCAAAGCATTCGCGCGGATTTGTTAGCAGCAGGACTTAATAACTCGTTACAACAACTTTTTAATCACTGCGTCCGTCGATACGTTCTCCGCCTGTCCTTCAAAGTTCAAAATAATCCGGTGCCGCAGTACCATCAGGGCAATCTCCTGAATGTCCTCTTTCGATACGTTGAACCGACCGTCCAGAACGGCGTTAATCTTCGCTCCCAGCAACAACGCCTGCGCCCCGCGGGGACTCGCACCAAAACGGACATACTTCTTCACAAACTCCGGCGCGTTCGGCAAATCAGGATGCGACCGCATTACCGTATTCACAGCGTACCGCGTAATTTCCTCCGCCGACGGAATTTCCCTCGCCAACCGCCCCATTTCCAATATCGCTTCTGATGAAAATGTTTTTTCTACCGCTGGCGTTTGCACCGAAACCGTCCGGGCAAGAATTCCTAACATTTCGTCGCCGGTCGGAAACGGAACCAAAATCTTGCAAAAGAACCGGTCAAGTTGCGCCTCCGGCAGCGGGTAGGTGCCTTCCATTTCCAGCGGATTCTGCGTTGCCAAGACAAAGAACAGCCCGTCAAGACGATGAGTTGTACCGGCAACGGTAACACTGTGTTCCTGCATCGCTTCCAACAAAGCGGCTTGCGTTTTCGGTGTTGCCCGGTTGATCTCGTCTGCCAAAACAATGTTGCTGAACACAGGACCGGGCTGAAACACGAATTGCCGGGTGCCGTCCGGGTGTTCGTGCATAATGTTCGTTCCGGTCAAGTCGGCCGGCATTAAGTCCGGCGTGAACTGAATCCGGCTGAACTTCGCTTGAACGGTTTCGGCAAGTGTTTTCACGAGCAGCGTTTTACCCAGTCCCGGAACGCCTTCGAGGAGAACGTGTCCGCCGGCAATGAGCGCAACAACGGTGCTGCGGACAGTGTTATGCTGTCCGACCAGTACGCGGGCAATTTCCGTTTCGATTTGCCGAACGGTCTCGATAAAAGATTCAATTTTTTGACGCATTACGCTGTTATTCCGTTCTTGACGCTGCAAACATACCCGATTATAATGAAATCCTGTGGAACATACAACCTCTTCGCTTATTTTCGGTCTCATTGCGGCGATGTTCTTTGGAATGTCGAAAACCGGTGTACCGGGTATCAGTTTGCCGGGCGTGCTGATGATGACGCTTGCTTTTCCCGCCCACGAGAAACTATCAACCGGTGCCGTTCTGCCGCTGCTTGTCGTTGCCGACCTGTTTGCCGTCCGGTACTATTGGCGAAGTGCCGATTACAAACGGATTGTCCAACTTCTGCCGACGATTGTTGTCGGCTTGTTCGTTGGTACCGCCGTGTTGCGGAGCATCGACCATCATCAATTCAAAATTTGTCTCGGCGTTCTCGTCCTGGTGATGATCGCGTTTGAAGAATTACGCCGCCGGATGCAGTGGAACGCTTTCCCGAAATCCCGCTGGTTCGCTTGGACAATGGGGTTTCTGACGGGGTTTACCACACTCATCGGCAATGCGGCGGGACCGGTCAACAGCGTCTATCTTGCAGCGCAGAACTTCGATAAGACGAGATTTATGGGAACGACATCGGTACTGTTCTGTATCGTGAATCTGTCGAAACTGCCGCTCATCGGCGGAGCGGTACCGGGACTGAATATGATAACAGCGGACTCGCTATGGTTCGATTTAATGCTGCTGCCCGGTCTGCTGCTCGGCGTTTTTATCGGTCGGCAAGTGTATCAGTTGATTCCCGAAAAGTATTTCGTACCGCTGGTGCTGCTGTTAAACCTGATTGTACCGCTGCAAATGCTGTTGTTTTGAAAAAACGATTTAGTGCTGCGGGAAATGCCGAATCGGTGCTTTGCCGATAATCTGCGGCAAATCGCCGTCTGCCCGGTATTCACCTTCCCGCCGAACTTCCACCTTGCGGAACCGCTCTTCCGGCAAAAGAATCGAATTGATGCGGAACCCGAATTTATCGCCGACTTTCACCGCTTCCGCCGTCGCCACCGTAACCGTTTGACCGACTTCGACTTCCAGCAATTCGTCGCAGTTCTTGTCAAACTGAATGACCGACCCGACACCGAGTTCGAGAATCATCTTAATCGGTTTGCGGGCTTTGACCAGCACAGCAGCGACCGGCACTTGGACTTTCAGCGCAGAGCGACCGTAGCCCGGCATATCTTCCAATGTCCGGTGTTTCGGTGCCAATGCGTTGAAATCGTGATTTGCAAACGGGTCAAGACCAGCGGTACCAAATCCGTGCAAGTCCGGTTCACCGCCGAACGTCGGCGGCGGGGCAATAGATTCGCGTACCGGTTCCGGTTCTTTCAGCACTGCCGCCGGTTCATCGAACGCCCAAACCGCATAGACCGAAAGCGGAACACCGCCTTCCTTCGTCAGATGCAGTTCCAGATAACCGGCATCTAATGCAATTTGTCCGCGGATTAGTCCTTGCGGGACATCGTGTAAGAACGCCGCCTGAAAATCTTCCGGGAAAAAATCTTCCGGCACGAGATTCATTCCCCATTCCTGGGCGAGCGTGGCAAGTTTGCTCTTCTGTGTTGCGTCGGGATGTTCACACCAGTCGGGAACCAAGCCGGTTAAGGACGGAATTAAAAAAACGATTCCTTGTCCGCCGAAGAAGAGAACCATTGCGAGTCCTTGACCGGCAACTTTCTGGTTCAGTGTTTCTATCTGTACAGCACCGCCGTCGGCGGATTGAATTTTCACGGCAACGCCGAAAGCGCGTTCAAACGAGGACGCTGCCTCTTCAGCACCGTTTTGGACGGCTTCTTTGAACGCATCAACAGCAGCGGAATTGAGTTCAGACATATCCGCTCTATCGGCAGGCAAATCTGTCTGCTAAATTGCTTCTATCTAAATTAACATTTTTCAACTTTTTCCGGTTAAACGGGTTACCAGCCGCAGGCGTAACCCGCGGGCAAATTTTTTCTAAAAATTGCTCTTTACCCGGTTTCGGAAAATCATTATCGTCCGTCCAAAGATTACGAAACCTTTATCCCCTAACGGAGAACAAACGTGAAACAAACCTATCTGACAATGCTTGCCGGTCTTTGCCTCGCCTTCGGTTTTGTGAGCCAAGCGGCAGCACAGGGACTTCCCCAATTTGTCGCCGTCGTCGATGTCGCTCAGTTAATCAAGAACCACCCTGACTTCCGGGTGAAACAAGAGGCACTGCAAAAGACCGTCCAAGCCGAAGAAGCGAAGTTCCGCAGCAAACAGGAACAAATCGTCGCCAAAGAAAAGGCGTTGTCAAGTTCCGCCTTGAACCCCGGTACGCCGGAGCATCAAAAACAAATGGATGAAATCGCTGACGAGTACGCCGATTTCGAGAAGGAAGCAAAAACAATGCAGCGCAAGTTTGCATTAGAGAATTCCAAGATTATGTACGAAACGTACAAAGACATTAAGCAAAGCATCGGCAAGTTCGCAAAAGCACGGAAAATTGCCCAAGTAACGGACTTCCGCGTTTTTGAACCGAATCCGCTCGAACCGCAGTCGGTCGCCGAAGATATGGACCAGAAACTCGTTTGGTTCGATGAAACGCTGAACATCACTGACCTGATAATCAGTCAGTTGTATGCCGACCGCGGTTTGCAGCGTCCTGCCGCCGATGCCGCAGCACCGAAGACCGCCGCTGCCCCGTTGCCCGCCGGTACCGCCCAACAACAGCGGTAATACAAAAGCAAACAGTAAGCCGGTTCAATAACAGCCGCGGGCTTACGTCCGCGGCTAGTAATATCCCATCAACTAATTCAATGCGTCAAACGTTCCGCTTACAAAACACGCTTGCCGGTTCTGCCGTTATCGAAGGATTCGGCTTCTGGACGGGCGAAGATGTCCGTCTTGAATTCCGACCGGCACAAGCAGACAGCGGTGTCGTATTTGTCCGGTCAGACCTGCCCGGTAACCCCCGAATACCGGCACTGATTGAGTACCGCGGAGAAAAGCCCCGGCAAACATCGCTGGTCAACGGTGCCGCCCGCGTCGATATGATTGAACATCTCCTCGCCGCGGTGAAAGCGTTGAAAATTGACAACTGCGAAATTTGGACAGACCGCCCTGAAATGCCGGGTTTCGACGGTTCAAGCAGACCGTTTATTCAAGTGCTGGCGCAAATCGGTACTGCAATGCAGCCCGCCGTCCGGCACATCCGATTGGTAACGCAGGCGTTTCAAGTTGATAACGGACAGCAGCGGATTACCGTTTCACCCAGTAAAACCGGTAGAAATTTGTACCGCTATTCGCTGATACCGGGCAGCGGTTATTCGATTGAACCGCAGGAATATACCTTTGATTTAACGCCGGAGGGTTTCAGCAGCGGCATTGCTGCGTGCCGGACGTTTTTATCGAAAGGGGAAGCCGATTACCTGTTAGAAAAAGGACTTTGCCAACGGGTTACGCCGAAAGATGTGATTGTTCTGGGCGAACACGGACCGATTGAAAATGAATTCCGTTTTAACGATGAGTGCGCCCGGCACAAAATTTTGGATATGGTCGGCGATTTTTCGCTATGCAACTGCGACTGGGTCGGCGAATTTTCCTCGTCCCGCGGCGGTCACAGTATCAATGCCGAATGTGTCCGGCAACTGCTGGATAAAACAATGCTGTTAGATGAAACGTTCCTCTCGCGCCGCAGTAATTTGATGCTGCAAAGAGAAGAAATGTTAAAGGCAGCGTAATTCCTCCCCCCTTCTAAAAAAATGAAACTCGGAATCATCGGAGCCGGTCGGCTCGGTTCGTTTCACGCCGATAAAGCGGCACAACATCCTGCCGTTGAATTAACTGCCGTCTATGACGCGTCGGAAACGGCAGCGCAAAAACTGGCGCAGAAGCACAACGTCCGGCAATGTGCGACACTTGACGAAGTGTTTCCGCTTGCCGATGCCGTCGTCATTGCCGTTCCGACGGTGCTGCATTACGAACTCGGATGGCCCTGTCTGCGGCAAGGCAAACACGTTCTAATGGAAAAACCGATGTGTGCGTCAACTGCCGATGCGCAGAAATTGGTTGAAGCGGCAAAACGCGCCAATGCGGTGCTGCAAATCGGACACGTCGAAGCGTTCAATCCGGCGTGGGTTGCCGCTCAACCGCTGCTGCAAGAAGCAACGGACGGTTTTCCGGTACAAATTGACGCAGTTCGGACAAGCGGATACACGTTCCGCAGTACCGACATCGGAACGGTGTTCGATATGATGATTCACGACATTGACCTCGTTTTGTCGCTGGTGCCGTCGCGGGTCGATGCTGTCGATGCCGTTGGATTTAACGTTATCGGCGGTGCGTTTGAGGATAAGGCGAATGTCCGTATCCGCTTTGAAAACGGAACGGTCGCCAATTTAACATCGTCCCGCACAGAACCGAAGGCGGTGCGGGAAATGAGAATCACGCAGCCGTCGTCAGCGGTTCATATCGACTTCGGGGCGCGGACAACGTCTCTGTTCCGTCCTGATGATACGGTGCGCCGCGGAATGTTTGCGCCGGAGAATGTTTCACCGCAGGAAGTTCAACGCATTGCTCCCGATTTTATGCAGAAGCATTTTATCGGTGAAACGAAGCAGTACGATGCCGTCGATGCGTTAGCCGCCGAGATGGACGATTTTGTCAACGCGGTTGAAACCGGTTATCCGCCGGTCGTTTCCGGGCTGCGCGGTTTGGCGGCGGTTGCCTTGGCGGAAAAAATTGTCGAATCGCTAAACGAAAGGACAATGCTGCAATTCGGTCTCCATCGGCAGCGGCGGGCAGCGTAAAAACACTAATCTTCGAGGACATCCTTTTCGCGGACTTTGGCGGTATCGTTTGCCGCGTCCTCGTACTTCTTCGTGAGTTTCTGAATTTCGTCCTTCGTTTCATCGCGGACATCTTCGGAAAACACTTTATCCTTTTCGCCTTGGTCGGCGGACTTGTTCCCGTCGCGGCGGACGTTGCGGATAGCCACTTTTGCCTCTTCGCATAACTCCTTTATTCGGGCAACCATCTTTTGCCGAACCTGCTGCGATAACGGCGGAATGTTAACCCGCACAACCCGGCCGTCGTTATTCGGCGTATATCCCAAATCGGATGCAACAATCGCTTTTTCAATGTCTTTGAGCGTACCGGGGTCGAACGGCATTATCACAATTTGGTTCGGCTGCGGACAGGCAATCGTCGCAAACTGCCGCATCGTCCCTTCGGAACCGTAAGCCGAAACTTTGATGGAATCCACCAAACCGGGGTTTGCACGACCGGTACGGATACCGGTCAGATTTTGTTTCAATTTTGCGACCGCCTTTTCCATACGGTCTTCGACATCAAGCAGTATTTCGTCCGCGTCCATTGAGTTACCTGGTGATTGTGAACTTTTTTACGGTTCCTCATCATACCGGCAATGTTCACTTCCGTCAAGTCAATAAACAATATCCTCCGGCATCGGAAGGTCGTCTAATGATTTCAAATGGAACAAATTCAAGAACCGCTGCGTTGTCCGGTAGTAAATACCTTTCTTTTTCTTTTCGGAAGAATTCACTGTCTCTTCTTTTTTTGTAAGCAAACCGCGTTTGACCAACTGATTCAACAGGGCAGCACTCGGCTGCCGGCGGATTTTCTGCACTTCGTCCGCTGTCAACGGCTGACGGTAAGCAACCACCGCCAACGTGTCTATCGCCGGCTGCGACAGAACCGTCTCCCGAATTTTACCGTAAAACTTCTCCTGTACCGGTTCAAATCCGCTGCGTAAAACAAGACGGTATCCTTCCGGTTCCTGTCTGATTTCATAAGGACAGTTGAGCAGTGAATACGTTTGATTCAATTCAAGAACAACCTGCTCAATTTCCGCCGGAGAAACGTTCCGCATTTTTTCCGCCGCTTGTTCCGCGGACAACGGCTTCTGATTCCGTCCGCCGACAAAGAGCATCGCTTCGAGAATACTTTTCGGACTGACATCAGCATATCCTTCACCGGACAGAAGCAGCAGCGGCTCATTCTCTTCGTCCTCTGTTTCCGGTTCTCCTTCATCCGGCTCCTCTTCCGCTGCCTGCTCTCCGCCTTCCGCCTCTGGTGCTGTTGTTGTCCCGGCACCGGCAAACGCCGCCCGGAGAGCGTCCAGCGAAAGCACCGCCGGTTCTTCGTTGTCTTCGCCGTCGTCAATGTACTCGGTAAAAGACGCTGCGCCGAAACGCTTCGCCAAATCATCGTTTGTTGTCCGCATATCCTAACCGGTAGAAAACAGCGGCATCGAACGTTATTTCTTCTTATTGTCCTTCGTAGCGGGAACGGCAGCCGCCGCAGTATCGCCTTCTTCTTCGCCCTTCTTCTTTTTCTTCTTTTTCAGGACGACTTTATAGACGCGAACTTTCGGCAAACTGAACGGACCGTCCTCCGCCTTCCAGCGGTCTTGCTGCGAAAGTTTCTCAATCCGTTCGGCGCGGGTCAGAACATTCCGGGAACGGACAATGCCTTTTCTTGTCCTTAAACTTTTATCAATCGTCATTGCGGAGTACCTTATCAAAAAAATGAGAAGGTGTATTATAGTTGCTTGTTCTGCATTGACAAGGGGGAGATAGCGATGAAACAACTTGCCGAATTTTGCCGCCGCGTCGGACTTTCTTACAACGCCGGCATCGGACTGACTGCCGCGGTCAAACGGGAAGCACCCCGGCAGCGAAACCCGAAGTTGTGGCTTGCCGTTGCCAGTTCAATGGAAGACGGCAATTCGTTTGCCGAAGCGTTGCGACCGTTCCAAAAACAACTCGGCGGTATGTTCGTCGCCCTGATTGAAGTCGGAGAAGAATCGGGACATCTCGGCGAAATGCTGAACGAATTGGCGGATTATTATGAACAAATGCTGCAAATCCGCCGTGATTTTATCCGCTCAATTACTTGGCCGGTCGTTGAGTTTGCCGCGGCAGTCGTGATTATCGGTGTTCTGATTCTCGCCCTCGGTATCGTCGAAGGAATCACCGGTACAAGAATGGATATACTCGGCTTCGGCTTGGTCGGTGTTTCCGGGTTTATCCGGTATGTTTGTTTTTGGGCAGTTCTCGCCGCTGCGGTTGTTTTTCTGTACAAGTTTGCCCAGCGGAACATTTCAACGTCCCGCGTTATTCATTACACCCTGCTGCGAATTCCAAAAATCGGAACGCTCTTCAAAACATTGGCGCTGATGAAATTAGCGTGGGGACTGCATTTGACAATGAAGACCGGTATGGACATCCGCAAAGCATTGACGCTGTCGTTTCAAGGTACCGGTTTTACGCCCGTGAGCGGACAACTGCCGGTCATTTTAGAACACATCGAACACGGCAGCAGTTTAACCGAAGCATTTGCGGCGGCAAGGAATTTTGACTACGATTTCATTTCCAGCATTGACTCCGGCGAACAGTCGGGCAATCTGCCGGAGTTGATGCAGCGGTTGACCGAGCGGTACCGGCAGGAGTCCCTGTTGAGTATCAAAGTGCTGTCCGTTGTCGGCGGTTTCGCCGTTTATGCCGGTGTTGCCGCGTGTATCATTTTCATCATATTCCGGCTGTTTTCGTTCTACCTCGGTGTATTAACCGAGGCGGGACAAGGTATTTAACGGGGTTGTTTTTAACCCCGCTGCAAGCAGCGGGAGAACCGTTATCGTCCCTGCCGATTGACAATAAGCCGAAAATAAAGGATAATACCGCGGTGTCCGCCGCTGGAGCGGCGGTGAAACATCCGTAAAACAATGTCCTACGAAAAAATAACCGTTGCTGAAGCACGAAAAGAAACGTCCGTCGGCAAATCCGTCCTCTTACACGGCTGGGTGCGGACCCGCCGCGATTCCAAAGCAGGCTTCAGTTTCATCGAATTGAACGACGGTACGTCCTTCGGTTCGATTCAAATCATTGCGCCGAAAGAACTGACGAATTACGAAAGTGAAGTCAAAAGCATCACGGCTGGCTGTTCCATCGCCGTCAAAGGAACCGTCAAAGAATCGCCCGGCAAAGGACAGGCAACCGAAGTTGAGGCAAACGAAGTTGAACTGCTCGGCACTGCCGATGCTGCTGCCTATCCGCTGCAAAAAAAAGGACACTCGCTGGAATTTCTGCGGTCGCTCGCCCATCTGCGGGTGCGGACGAACACTTTCGGGGCGGTTGCCCGCGTGAGAAACACCGTCAGTTTTTCGATTCACCAATTCTTTCAGGAGAACGGCTTTTTTTACGTCCATACGCCGATAATCACCGCTTCGGACTGCGAAGGAGCGGGGCAAATGTTTCACGTTACCACGCTTGATGCCGATAATCTGCCGAAAAACGAAAACGGAAAAGTTGACTACACCAAAGATTTCTTCGGCAAACCCGCTTCGCTCACCGTCAGCGGACAACTCAACGTCGAAACATACGCGCACGGTTTGAGCAAGGTTTATACTTTCGGCCCGACGTTCCGCGCCGAAAACTCCAACACCGCCCGGCACGCCGCCGAGTTCTGGATGGTCGAACCGGAAATCGCTTTCTGCGAATTACAGGACAATATGGTCTGGGCGGAAAAGTTTATCAAACGGATTATCCGCGATGTTCTCCGGGACTGCGCCGAAGAAATGGAATTCTTCCAAAAACAGAACGATGCGGCGTTAATCGAAACGCTCCGTCACGTTTTGACAAGCGATTTTGTCCGCTGCTCCTACACGGAAGCGGTTGATATTCTCATCAAAAGCGGCAGGAAGTTCGATTACCGCGTTCAGTGGGGCGTGGATTTGCAGAGCGAACACGAACGCTACCTGACAGAGGAACACTTCAAATCGCCGGTAATTTTGTACAACTATCCGAAGGAAATCAAAGCGTTCTATATGAAGTTGAACGGCGACGGTAAAACCGTCAGGGCAATGGACGTTCTCGTTCCGAAGGTCGGTGAAATTATCGGCGGAAGCGAACGGGAATGGAATCTGGACTTGCTCGAACAACGAATGAAGGAGTTGGAACTTTCGCCGGAAGATTACTGGTGGTACCTCGATTTACGCCGGTACGGTTCGGTGCCGCACAGCGGCTTCGGCTTGGGCTTGGAACGGATGCTGATGTTCGTTACGGGTGTTGCGAACATTCGGGACGTTTTACCGTTTCCCCGCACGCCCGGCAGTTGCGATTTCTAACTAACCGTTTAGCCGCCGTTTCAGCGGCGGTTCCTCCCTAATGTCCGAATCCAAAGTCAAACGCCGTTCCGATGCGGAAACGATGGCGAAGAGCCAAAAAGAAATTTCCGTCTCCGAATTTTTTGCGAAAAATAAACACCTCCTCGGTTTCGATAATCCCCGCAAAGCCCTGTTAACAACCGTCCGCGAGGCGGTTGACAATTCCCTTGACGCTTGCGAAGAGGCGGGAATCCTGCCGGAAATTTGGGTGCATATCGAAAACACCGGCAAAGATAAATTCAAAGTCGGGATTCAGGATAACGGACCCGGAATCGTCAAAAAACAGGTTCCGTTGATATTCGGCAAACTTCTGTACGGTTCCAAATTTCACCGTCTGCGTATGTCCCGCGGGCAGCAGGGCATCGGTATTTCCGCCGCCGGTATGTACGGACTGTTGACAACGGGCAAGTCCGTAAAAGTCGCATCGAAAATCAGCGTCCGCAAGCCGGTGCATTACTTTGAAATCAAGATTGACACCAAGACGAACAAGCCGGATATTCTCAACGGGAACGGCGAAGGCGAAGATGTACCGCCGAACGATGAAGGACGCAAATGGATGACCCAGCACGAAGTGGAATGGGTCGAGGTCGAACACGGAACCCGTGTAACGATTGAGTTGGCGGCGAAGTACAACCGCGGTCGCGGCAGCGTTGACGAGTATCTGGAACAGACCGCCATCAGCAACCCGCACGCCGCGTTTCACTACCTTGACCCCGACGGCACGGAAAAACACTACGAACGGGTGATTGACGTTCTGCCGCCGGAGCCGGTCGAAATCAAACCGCATCCTTACGGTGTCGAACTCGGTCGGTTCGCTTATATGCTGGAAAATACGGCAGAAAAGATACTCGGCAAATTCCTGACGGAGAGTTTCAGCAAAGTATCGCCGAAAATTGCGAAAGAAATTTGCGGAGAGTTAACCCGAACCGCTTGCGGTCGGTTGTCCCGCGAAGATATTGAGCAACTCTATGAAGCAACGCAGCAGGCAAAAATCCCCGCTCCGTCAACGGACTGCATTACGCCGATTGGCGAAGAACATCTCTTGAAAGGTTTGCACAAAGTTGTTCCGGGGCAGTTCTTTACCACATCGACACGTCCACCGGCGGTCTATAAGGGCAATCCGTTTCTCGTGGAAGTCGGTTTGGCGTTCGGCGGCGTTCCGAACTCGCATAAGGTTTCGCTCGAAGCATTAGAAGAACTTTTAGCCGAAAGCGATGCGAGGACATTACGGCAATTTTTGACATCAACGTTTGACGGACTCGGCGCGGACAGTGCCGACAAGATGCTCAAAGCCGCCAAAGTGCGTCCGCGGGTATCGCCGAAGAACATCGAAAAAAAGGAACTTGTCAAATTACAAGAACAACTGCAAAATTTGAATTTAAGCGAAGGACAAACGATGAACGTGTATCGGTACGCCAACCGGGTGCCGCTGCAATTTCAGCCGGGGGCGTGTCTGATAACGCAAACGGTGCAAGGAATGAACTGGCGGTCCTACGGCTTAAATCAGGTTCGCGGACAGTTGCCCAAAGGACCGATTACGCTCATCGTTCATTTGGCGAGCGTTTGGGTGCCGTTCACTTCGGAAAGTAAGGAGGCGATTGCGAGTTATCCCGACATTCAGAAGGAGTTGCGCTTGGGGTTGCAGGCGGTCGGCCGCAAGTTGGGAATGTACCTGAACAAACGGGAAAAGGTCAAACAGCAGGGCGAGCGGCGCAGTATTTTCCTGCGGTACTTGGGAGAAGTGGCAACAGCCGTCA
>JAISJZ010000052.1 GCA_031261125.1 Planctomycetaceae bacterium
CGGGTGCCGGTACAAACAATGTTCCAAGGCACAAAACGAAAAGCCGCCGAGAATATGACAACGCAAAAATTCCGTTCCCATCCAGCAGACCGGCATCGCGAGCCAGAGCGGGACTTTGAACTTATGATACGCTATTCTTACCGCATAGAAAAAGAGTACCCAATACAAGGATAAAAACGCAGACAACGCAATAAGTCCTGCTATCGTCGCCGGATGCGGACAGGCAATCCACCAGATTGACACAAGCCAGAAACTCCAAGCGGTGAAATAGACGTTGCGAATATCCTTAATTGCCAAATTTTCATTGTTAATTATCCATTTTCCCCAGAACATCGGCACGAAAAACGCCAGCCACCACAGATAAACATTCAGCGGCGACGGTTCGGCAAGGTAATAGCACAACGCACCGAAAAACAATGGTGAATTTTTGATGTTCGGAACCATAACGGTATTGTATCACGGCGTTGTTTCAACGGCAACAGCATCGGAATCAAAGCATCGGCACGACAACCGTTATATCTCACGGAAGACGACCATATTTTCCGGTTATGTTACGTGTTTTTGTCAAAATTTAACAGCGTTCTCTGACTGGCACAACTCTTGCGTAATTTCTCTTTTGTTCGGAAACCGGGGACTGAACGTATTCAACTGGAAGTAAAGGGCAGTGTGAATCAGTCCTCTGTTCCTCCGATTTTGTAAACACTTACCAATCATTTTGAAAGGAATAACAGATGATTCTGGTTAAATTGGCAGCGGTCGTCTTGTTTGAGATGGTTTCCAACTTCGGTTTCCGCAGGAAGATGAAAAATTATTTTAGTTGGCGCAAAATTTACGGGGGCGGAGAGAGTAAAACCCGTCTTCACGCCCGTTGAAATTCTTGCCGCCATTGCCGTTATCGGACTGCGAATTCAGAATTCAGGGTGTTCCGACGATGCTGTTGATTGATAAAGACGGCAAAATTATTGACACGGCAGCCCGCGGTCAGCACTTGCGGGACAGGTTAGCGGAGATTTTCAGAAAGTGAGGTATGAAAGAACAGCAGGAACAGCGGTAAAAATGGACGGCGCGGAACATCATTCAAAGAGCCGGACGAAAACCCGTTTTCTGTCCCACGCTTTGAAACCGCAAGTAAGATACGTCTTCAACGCCGCTGTGTTCCGTTCGTCAACCGATGTCGTCAGAAAAAGTCCATTCCGTTGAAACGTCAACCGTTGAGCAAATTGGACAATTTCCTTGGACAATCCCTTTCGCCGTACTGCCGGGACCAATCCCATATAAGTTAATTCCATCTGCCCGTCCCGCGAGTCCGTCACCAGCAGCACTCCAATATCCTGTCCGTCCTGCTGAATGAAAAACCAAAGTTCCGGCAAAAATGCGGCCCCCTGATACGTCCGCAGAATTCCTTCAATCGGCATCGCCGTCATCAGTTGCGGAAAGTCCTTGGTGTTTTCGTATGTTTTCGAGACAACTCCGCACATCCGTTCAAACGGCAGCACGGCAACTTCGCTCATCGGCACAAACTCTAAGGAACGGGAGACAATACTTTCCGCTGCTGCCGTTGATGCAAGACAGACCATTTCCGAAAGAAACTTAAACTTGCCGAGCGTTTGAAACGTTTCTTCATCGAATATCTGGTTATCGTCTGCTAATGCCGTTGCCGCAATAACGCTATGCTTTCGGCAATAATTTTCAAAGGCAGCGAACAACTGTGCCGTTGAAACAGCAGTTAAACCGGAATCGGATATAACCGGCGGAAAGAGCAATACGCTGCCGTCGGGACGAAGTTGCGAATATAACGTGCCGAGTATCTGCCCGTCTTTTTCTGCAAGAAAAATACCGTCCGCCGTGATTGCTCCGCTTTGAAACGACTGCAAGAACGACCGAATCCGCATCGTCTGTTCTTCCGGGATAAGATGCCGGAAGAGGAGCCGAAACACGGATTCAAGTTCATCAGGTTCGGGATGCCGGATAAGCGGGCTTTTCACTTCGGATAATCGTATTCCGGGTTCTTGTAATCGAAGTCCGCATCGGTCAAGCCGACGTTCAGTTTCAATTTCTGAAAAGTGTACGCTTCAATCAGTACCGGCTGTTCCCCTTCCGCTTTGGGCCACTCATACGATTCGTACCGAATCGGCAAATTCAGTTCTTTATCCACAAAGATTTGAGCGATGTAGAAAATGAAATTCTTGCGGGGAACCGGATGAATGACCCGAATCAGTGTACACTCCCGGTCGTCGAGTTTAATGTCTTTTTCGTAATACTTGACTTCACATTCGCCGTACTTGGAGTCGCGTTGTCCGACTTCGAGAAGTTTGTTGATAAGGTTGAGAACCCCCATTTCCTTCATTGAGTATTTACATCCCCGCATCGCAATCAGCCCTTCGGGGTCGAGGAACTGCGTACCGAATTTTTTTTCAAAGCCGACCCCGTGTCCGATGAGTTTTCCGTCGTTTTGTCCCTGCACCCAAATGGCTTCCTGCCCAATCATTTTTTTCGGGTACTTGAATTTAACGTAAAAACTCAATGGTTTATGCCGTACTTTGATTTCCATCACTTGCGCTTCTTGTACTTCACCGCCGATGTTTTCCTGTTTCGTCATAATGGCGGTGTAGTCCGTGATTGCTTCAATCTTCGGCTTTTCCCGTTCCGCCCAACGGATTACCGGTATCAACGGATGTTCCGCTGCCGCTCCAGCCGGATGCGAAACCTGATTGGCAACCTTCGGACCGGGCTGAACGTTCACGTTCTTGTCCTGTCCGCTCTTATCTTGCCCAAAAACGAGACCGGCACCGGCAAAAAGACACAGTGCTGCAAATCCGTTGACAATTCCTCTCATTAAACTGGTCATCCTTTTATTCGTGGATAGATTAGGGTGTCTAGTCCCTTTTATCGCCGTTTCCGTTATGGTACAATGAACTTCTGTTTTCTAACTGGTATAACAGAACAACAGGGCGTATTTTAACAGATTTTCCCATTTTACGGTAGAGCAGTTTATGAATTTTTCAGAGATTTCTGTCAGGACGGTCCTGTCCGAACCGTTTCAGGAAAACGGTTATGTCGTCCACCGCCGCGGCAGTACGGACTGCTTTCTCGTTGACCCCGGTCTGGAACCGGAGAAATTCATTGACGCTCTTGAAACGCAAGGGCTTGTACCCGTTGCGTTCCTCATCACGCACGGACACACCGACCACATCGGCGGTATCACCGAAATTCGGAAGCGGTGGAACGATTGCAAGATTTATATCGGTGAAAAAGAGAAAGAGAAATTGACTGATGCCGACAAGAATTTATCGTCAATGTTCCGGCAGCCGTTGACGTTTCCTGAAGCCGACTTCACACTGGAAGACGGCGACCGTCTGGAAGTTGCCGGTATCACCGTCGAAGTACGGCACTGTCCCGGACACAGCCAAGGACACGTCATTTATTACCTGCCGCTGCAACCGAAGGGAATACTATTTTCCGGCGACGTGATTTTTCAAGGCAGCATCGGCAGGAGCGATTTTCCCGACGGCGACCCGCAAATACAAATTGGAATGATTCACAAAAAAGTGATGCTGCTGCCGGACGATACCGTGATTTACTCCGGTCACGGTCCCGCCACAACCGTCGATACCGAACGCCGCTTCAATCCGTTTTTACGATAATGATGGAACAACCGCAATTTTACCATTACGCAGAAGCAAGCGGACTTGTCGATTCCGAACGGTTGGCGGACGTGTGGCGTTTTGTTCAGAACAACAAAGACCAAACGGCGGTTCTTCCCGCGCCGCTGATTTTTGAACCGGTCGATTTGCGGCACATTCAACATCTGCCGCAACTTCGAAACACTTGTTATAAGCAAAAATACGCCGCCTCGCAAACACAGCAGCCGAACGTTGTTGTCGTCCAAAATGATTCGCTTGACGGCGAAAAGGTGGAGGAAAGTACCGTTTCGCCGCTTGACCGGCAACTTGCTGCCGAGTTAGTCCGCAGCGGATTGTTGAACGATTGGCAGTCCCGGCAACTGCTCGAAGGGCGGACGAAATTCACGCTCGGCAGGTACCGCATTCTTGACGCACTCGGTGAAGGCGGTTACGGACACGTTTTTTTCGGCATCGAAAACAGCATTTGGCAGGCAGCCGGAAAAAAGAAAGAAAAGAGGGAAAAAGAAGAAAAATATCAGTACGTTGCGCTGAAAGTGCTGCCGCTGACCAGAGCGACAGAAGATTTGACGCAGCGGTTTCTGCACGAAATCGACATTCAGCGCAACCTTAATCATCCGAATCTTGTTTCGTTTCTTACGGCAGGACGCGACGGCAACGTGAATTATATGGTTCACGAATTCGTCAACGGTGGCGACCTGCGGATGCTGTTTTATAAGAACGGCATTTTACCGCTGGAAATCATTACGGCAGCAGTCCGGCAAATTGCCGATGCTTTGATATATCTGCACGGCAACGGCATCGTTCACAGGGACATCAAACCGGGAAACATTTTGTTGTCTTCCGACGGCACCGCGAAACTGACGGATATGGGCTTGTCCGTCCGGTACAACCGGAACGCGCTGGATATTGCCGCCCGCCGTGCCGAAGAGAATTTCTTTCTGGATAAGCAGATTGACGAAGCAACGCAACTGTCGGGAAAAATCGCCGGAACGGTGGATTTTATGGCACCCGACCAGATTCGGAATCCGGCGAACCCGTCGCCGGCGTGGGACATTTACTCGCTCGGCTGTACATTGTACCAGTTGTTGACCGGCTCTGTTCCGTTTCCGGCGGGTGATACGAAGCAGAAACTTTGGGCGCGTCTGCAAGGCGAACCGCGTGAGCCGCGGGTGTTGAATCCGGCGATTCCGTTCGGCATTGCGGACTTATTGAAGAAGATGATGATACCGAATCCGTTTGACCGGCTGACAGCCAACGGTGTTGCCGAACGGCTGGATGCTTGGATTCCGCCGACCGGTTTGCTCTACGGACTGCAATTTTAGGATACTCCTAAAAACTATCTTTTGCCGTCTGCCCGCTTGCATTGTCCGAAAAAAACGGTATGATAGGGGAGAATGTGAAGGAGTCAACCCCCTTATTCCAACCCTACACTATAAGGAGAACTATTATGGCAGCCGTTGTGAACCAAGAAAAATGTGCGTCGTGCGGAGCGTGTGTTGATGCGTGTCCGCTTGGTGCGATTTCTCTTCAATCGGACAAAGACGACAAAGCGTTGGTCGATGCTGCGGCGTGCAGCGAATGCGGTGCGTGCGTTGACACTTGTCCTGTTTCCGCGATAGAATTGTAGCGTTATGTCTGCTGTTGTTGATAAGGAAAAATGTACCGGATGCGGCGAATGTGTTTTGTCGTGTCCGTTGGATTCACTGACGTTAGACGAAGAAGACGGAAAAGCGGCGGTTGATTCCGACATCTGCGGCGAATGCGGTGCGTGCATCGACGTATGTCCTGCCGGTGCCATTTCACTATAAGGCGGTACGGAATAATTTTTGACCCTAAAAACAGAGGTATTTCTAAAAACCATTTTTTACTCGAAAAAGAGAAATTTTTCTTTGTTTTTCTTTTTTGTTGAGAAGTTTTCGGAAAGTCCCCGGAAAATAAAGAGTTTTTTAGTATTCCTAAACAGATATGACCATTACCCAGACCCAGCAAGAAGGACGCATCATTTTTGCGGTATCGGGGCGGATTGATGCGGCGGCGGCAACGCGGTTTCAGGAAGCCCTGCTGCCGGTATTAAGTTTCGTTCCGGTTGTTGAATTGAATTTTGCGAACTTGCTGTACATATCGTCGGCGGGTTTGCGTGTTCTCTTGTTAGCCGTAAAAGCGGCAAAGCAGACCGGTACGCAGATAATTCTCCGCAATTTGTCCGGCGATATTCACAAAGTCATTCAAACCATCGGTTTGGATGCCGTATTAACGATAGAATAATGTCCATTCAAATTTTAGACGGTGCGTGGGGAACACAGTTGCAGCAGCGGGGACTTGAAACCGGTGCGCATCCCGACTTGTGGAATCTGTCGCGTCCCGATAAAGTCAGGGAAGTTGCCGAGTCCTACGTCAACGCCGGCAGTAATATCATTCTGACGAACACATTCGGCGCGACCCGGTTTACACTCGGAAGACACGGGTACGAAGACAAGGTTGCGGATATTAACCGCGCCGGTGTCCGCATTTCCCGTGAGGCGGCAAAAGGAAAGGCGAAGGTTTTCGCTTCCGTCGGTCCGACCGGCGTGATGCTGTTGACCGGTACCGCAACGCCGGACGATTTGTACAGTGCTTTTCTTGAACAGGTGCAGGCAATCGCTTTGGAAGAACCGGACGGCATCGTGATTGAAACGATGAGCGACCCGGCAGAAGCGGTATTGGCGGTGAAGGCGGCAAAGACAACCGGTTTGACTGTTGCGGCATGTATGGTGTTTGATTCCGGCAAGAACAAAGACCGGACGATGATGGGAACAACGCCGGAACAAGCGGCGGAACAACTCTCGGCGGCTGGTGCGGATATTATCGGTTCCAACTGCGGGCAGGGCATTGACGGGTTCATTCCGGTTTGCAAGCGGATGCGGGCGGCAACGGACAAGCCGCTGTGGATGAAAGCGAACGCCGGTCTGCCGGAAATAGTTGACGGTAAGGCGGTTTATGTGCAAACGCCGGAAAAGTTTGCGGAGAAAGCGTTGGAGTTAATCGCAGCGGGCGCAGATTACATCGGCGGCTGCTGCGGTACATCGCCGGAGTTTATCAAATGTTTAGCCCTGTCTGCTTGCGGTAAGGCGTGAACAAGGTATATGGTCAAGAATGAAATTATTCCCTATTTCCTGTTCCCTATTTCCTGTTTTTTGCTTGCTGTTCCTACCGCCGTTGTTTGCGTTCCAGCGGTACGAGTTTCAGTCCGTCCAAATGGGCGTGCCGGTCAATATCGTTCTCTATGCGGACGATACTGCTTTGGCAAAACAAGCGTCTGATGCCGCGTTTGAAACGTTCAAACGGTTGAACAGCATAATGAGCGACTACGATTCCGACAGCGAAGTATCGCAGTTGAGTAAAAAAAACGCCGGTGAATTCTTTTCCGTTTCGGCAGATTTATTTTCCGTGATGAAATCGGCAAAACATTACAGCGATATTTCAGACGGGGCATTCGACATCACAGTCGGTTCTTATACAAAACTTTGGCGGCGTTCACGCCGGCAGCACGAGTTGCCGAAACAAATTTATTTGGATAAAGCAAAGGAATTGACCGGCAACCATTTGTGGGATACAGACGAAAAAACGCAGCGTATCCGGCTGAAAAAAAACGGTATAAAATTTGACCTCGGCGGTATTGCGAAGGGCTATGCGATTGATAAAGCATTTGAAGAGATTCAGAAATTCGGTATCAAGTCCGTATTGGTGGAAGCCGGCGGCGACCTGCGGTTAGGCGATGCCCCGGCTGCGGGTTGGACGATTCAACTTGCCGGCGATACAACGGTTCACGGTTTGCAGAACACCGCCGCCGCATCTTCCGGCGATACGAATCAGTTTATCGAAATCAACGCGGAACGGTACTCGCACATCATCGCCCCGAAGACCGGATTGGGCTTAACAACGCCGTGTATTGTGAATGTTTTTGCACCAACAGCAACACAGGCAGATGCTCTTGCGTCGGCATTGTCCGTCTTGGGACAGGAAAAAGGCATCGCTCTTGCCGAAACGCAGAACGGTGCGGCGGCGAAAATCATTTTGTATGAAAACAAGAAATCGGTTGAAACAAAGAATTGGCAAAAAACTTGCGGCGGTCTTGCAACTGCGGTAAAATGACCGTATGGAAAAGCAGTTGCCGAATCTCCGCGATGACATCACCTATCTTAAAGGAGTCGGTCCGCAACGCTCTGAACTTCTGCACCGCGTCGGACTGCACCGGGCATTCGATTTACTCTTCTACTTTCCGCGGGATTATCAGGATATGACGCAAATCTGTCCCGTTGACGGTCTGAAAGAAAACGTCGGCGGACAAACCGTCTGCGGATACATCGAAGAATGGTCGGAACGTTCCTCGTCCCGCGGTCCGATGCTCACGCTGACAATTCAATGCGGCGAAAAATACGTTAGAGGTATCTGGTGGAAAATGTCGTTCATTAAACGGGAATTCGCCAAAGGGCGCAAACTCCTTTTCACCGGCCGCCCGAAGTACGATTATCCGTTCTGGATAATGATGCACCCGCAAATCACTTATCTTGCCGATACCGACGATGAAAAGGAAACGGAACCTTTTTTGCCGGTTTATCCGCTCACTGAAGGATTGAAGCAGTTTCACCTTCGGCGGATTCTGCGGGAAATGCTGCCGGTCTATGCTCCGCTGCTCGACGAAGTGTTTCCCGCTGATTTTTTGGAACAGCATAAACTTCTGCCGATTGCTGATGCGGTGCAGCAGATTCATTTTCCGGCGGATAAACCGGCGGTACTTTGGGCAAAACGGCGGTTCGTCTATCAGGAGTTGTTCATTCTGCAACTTGGTTTAGCCGTCCGCCGGTTGCAGCACCGGATTCAATTTAACTCTCCGCAATTCACGGTGAACAAAGAAACGGACAGCCGGATTCGGCAGCGGTTTCCGTTCGACTTAACGAAACCGCAGGAAAAAGTTATCAAGGAAATTGTCAGTGATTTATCGCAGCCGTTTCCGATGAACCGGTTATTGCAGGGCGATGTCGGCAGCGGTAAAACCGTTGTGGCGTTGTATGCGATGCTCGCTGCCGTTGCGAACGGTTATCAAGCCGTCTTTATGGCACCGACGGAAGTCCTTGCCCGGCAGCACCTTCGGACGTTAAGCAAAATGCTGGAAGGAAGTCAGGTAAAACTTGCCCCGTTGTTCGGCGGACAAAGACCGAATGCGCGGGCAAGTATTTTACAGTCCGTCAGCACCGGTGAAAGTCAAATCATTGTCGGCACGCAGGCGATTATTTGTTCGGAGATTCCGTTTCACCAACTGGGTTTGGTCGTGATAGACGAACAGCACAAGTTCGGCGTTCGGCAGCGGGCGGCATTGAAAACGGGGCGCGGCGTTGACCCGCATTACCTCGTGATGACGGCAACGCCGATACCGCGCAGCGTCACAATGACGCTGTTCGGCGATTTGGATGTGAGTATGATGGACGGAATGCCGCCCGGTCGTCAAAAAGTGAAGACGTACATTATTGAACCGGAAAAACAGACGGACTGGTGGACGTTTTTCCGCCGCAAAGCCGAAGAAGAAGGTTGGCAAGGATACGTTGTTGTTCCGCTGATTGAGGAATCGTTCTTGTCAGCCGACGGAGAATTGTCCCCGTTCGAGGGTAAGCCCGCTGCGGCTAACTTGTCGTTAACGGAAACATTTCAGCAACTATCGCAGAACGAGTTAAAGGGTCTTCGTCTTGCGTACATTCACGGTCGAATGACAACGGAGGAGAAGGAAAAGA
>JAISJZ010000061.1 GCA_031261125.1 Planctomycetaceae bacterium
GGCAAGTTGGGCGATGGTTTTGTCTTGCCTGACGGCACCGAGGGCAACTTTCGCTTTGAATGCCGCCGGGTAAATCGTGCGTTTCTTGCTCATAAGGTTCCTTGAAAAAAGGTTTTGGCTCTCAAAGTTTATACCTTATCCAATGGCCTAGTTTTTGCCGTCCACCGCTCGCCTTCCGATTGTGCTTCAAGTCAAACATAGATAGGTCTTCAGGTCAACGAAGCCAGTGGGAAAAATCTTATCGAGAATAATTTAGTGCAACGATTATGTAGATTTATAATGCGCTAAGTGAAGTAATCGAGTTTTTTAGAACGCAAAGCGGATAAATCAGATAAGCGGGATACGCTGTTTCCCGCCTCGTTAGTCGGCAGTTTGCTCGTCTAACCACGCCAGATAATCTTCATTACCGGCAATAAGCGGTACAGCAACAATTTGCGGACATTCGTAAGGATGTCCGTCACGCACGGCTTCGACAAGTTGTCCGAATAACTCTGCCCGCGTCTTTGCCAACAACAGAATTTCATTACACTTCTCCCGTTTGCCCTTCCAGGTGTAAATACTTCGGACAATACCGGCAATTTGGGCGCACGCCGCCAACCGCCGGTCAACAATTTTTTCTGCCGCCTCTTCCGCCGATTCCAATGTCGGAAACGTGATTTGAACCTGAATGTACTGCATTTTCGTCTTGACGGATTCGCCGCTTTTTCTTATACCGTCCCGATACGGGAATAACGCCGAAGAATCGGCGGCTAAACGAATACCGCTATTATGAAACAGCAAATCCTGAACTTTTTCAAGTACCTCACCGCCGTTCAAGAAAAAACATTGGCGGTACTGCAACAAAAACAATCGGCACTGGTGAAGCCCGACCGGAACGTATTGAGCACTCTTGCCGCCGAAGAACAAGAGGTATTGGAACTGTTGCAGCAAACCCGGAACGAACGGGAACAGATTCTAACGGCGGCACAGCAGCGGGGATTAAACGCCGGCTCCGTTCAAACAGTTTGCGAACAGGTATTTGAGCAGCAAACGGAATGGAAACCGCTTGTTGATTCGTTACAGGAACGAAGCAGGCAGATTCAATTTGCGTCGCTGACGAATTGGACGATGTCGCAAAAATCGCTGGTACATCTGACGCAGATTCTTGAATTCATCGAAACCCGCGGCGAAGGAAAAACGACATACTGTCTCTCTAAAAACGTACCGGCGGTAACCGGCGGCGGATTTATCGACAAAGCGGCATAACGGCAGCACTACCGCCGCCATATTAAATCATCTTGATTGAAATCCTTCGGGTCCTCGACACCGCCGTTGTCCTTGCCGTTGCGTCCGTAGGAATACAGTACATAACCGTATCGCCGATGTACTGCGAGCGGTGCCGAATCAGCGGCAGCGATAACAAACGCCTCCATTGCGGTTCACTATTCTGATTCGCCTGTTCCGATATTGCTTCCGATTTTTCATCACCGATGCGCCACATTGCCGGACTCGTTTTGTACCGTTCATCAGCATACACTTCCCGCCATTTTGCAACCCGCTTTCCGGCAATGTTCATATCAAACGGCAGCGCAAAAATCAGATTCCGTGTCGGAAAGTTGGCGAAATAACGGTACAAATCATACAGAACACTGCCGGACGGCGGGTTGGATGCCGAACCGAAAATGGTTGATAGGTCGCTCTTGCTCATTATTTTCCGCCGCTGCCACGGCGAAGCATTTTTGAGTTGCCATAGCACTTCATACTGAAAGATTTCTTCGAGGTGTGCTGTTTGCACCGCAGCGTCCCAGCAACTAGGTATTGCTTCCAATTCCGCTGCCCATTGCGTAACTGCTCTTTCGATATTTTGCCGTACCGCAAAATTGTCTGTACTGATTTCCAGCCCATATTTGCCGACGCTATGCCGACAAGTTTTGATACAAAAAACGGTTCCCGCGAAAGATGAGCGTTCAGATAAAACATTGACATTGCATCGTACCACGCTCCGTCAACATCGCCGCGTCCGAGCCGTTCCGTGATACGGATTTGTGCGTCCCGCGCCAATGCCCGCTGTGCCTGTACGTCCGGCAAAAGTACCCAGAGGAGCGAATGATTATTCTGCCGCCAGCAGACGTAATTCGGTTTCCGCACCGCAATGCCGAACAAGTCGAGAACCGGCGAACGTTCTTGTATCCACGCCGCAGTGTCGGGCTGTTCTTCGTGTTTCCACGGGACGGCAGCGAGTTGGTCGTGCAACTTATTTAATTCTCCCTGTTCCTCTTGCCCATCATTTTTCACTTCTTCCTTTTTCTCTTTTCTTTTTCTCCCGATATAGCCGTACCAATCCTTCGATTTCAGGTACTTCGGTTCGGCAAACGGGTCGATGCCCATCGCGCTGCAAAGCGGAACCCAATACTCAGCATACCATTGCTTACTTTCTTTATGGGTCGGATATTCTGCCCACGGAACTTTGTCAGCAAGGTACTGGTGTTCGAGAACCGACGGACCCATTACGGCAATAATTAACCGCAGTCCGTTGTCTCTCGGCGGTGAAAGTTTGCGCAGATACGTCTGTTCCAACGCCCCGAAATAATCCGGTTTGCCGTCGAATGTCAGCGGTTCGGCGATACCCGTTGTTGTTGGTTCAGGTACCGAAGGTGCGGAAGGTTCTGTTCCCGATAATTCATTGACAACGATGCAGTTGCGTAAATCCGCCGCCCGTTTCGGCACCATTGCCGCTAATTGTTCTTCAAATTCGGTCATTACATTTTCTCTCTTAACGTTTCGATTCCTTTGAGATATTCCCGATGCACCGTACTCGTTGAACGGTTCTGTACTTCGGCGATTTCTTGCAGTGTCAAGTTGCCCCAAATCTTCGCAATGACGGTTTCCCGCTGTATTGCCGGCAGTTGTTCCAATGCTTCGGTTAACTCTACGCCGTCAAACGGATTGCTCTTGTCCGGCAGTGTGTCGAACCAGTTATCCATTTTTGCCGAAAACCACCGGAAACGCCGTGTTCTGTCGATTGCCGCGTTCCGCACGACCCGGTACAGCCAATTTTTGGGATTTTCCGGCGGTGTTTCGCAGCGAATCAGCCGCAAAAACGCTTCGGACACAACATCTTCCGCCTCGCTGCCGCACCATTGCCGGGCGTACAAGGTCAAACCGCAGATGTTGTCGTTGTACAGTGCCGGTATATTCATCTGTGGGTATGGCGTTTGAGCGGCGGATTTTTCCCGCAATTTCGTAAATTTTCTGCCGGTTGCAGTTCTTCGGGACAGATGATACAATACGGTTATTGCGGTTCGTTTGCCTTTCACCATCTTCTGTTTGACGATGCTTCCTCAAAATTGCGGTCAGTTATTATACAATGCCGTTCGCGAAACGCTCGAAACGATGGCGTTCGCCGAAGTTGTGCCGTACTCCATTAAGGTCGGCGATGAAGAAACGGTGCCGGTCGATGACTTCACGGTTAACGAACCCGCGTCGGTGATGCCGGTTGCCTCGAACGACAACTGGGGAACCGCCGTTCCGCCGGTTGACGGCGATGACAGTTGGGGGGCGGCAAGCGGCGAACCGCTGTCGGTTGACGACGCTTGGGGGGCACCGGGCGGAGAATTACCCGTAGAGGAAGAATCAGGCGGCAGTGTCTTGCCCGTTGCTCCGCCGGACGGCGATGACTGGGGCGGCGGATTGGCCCAGCCGAACAACGACGCATGGGGCGACTCGTCTGTTCTCGGCGAACGGATTGACCCCCTAACGGTACAAACGCAAAGAGTTGATTTCAATACGCTGGTCGAAAATCAAGAGGACTGGTGCTGGGCGTGTATGAAAGTCAATTCGCCGGACATCAATTCCATTTGGTTTATCGTTTCCAAAGGATTGGCAAACGCTCTCGCCCAAAATATGTACGCCGGTGTCGAGTTTGAATTGACCAATCCTCTGATTCGGGATATCATTGCTGAACTGACGAACGTTCTCGGCGGTCGGCTGATGCTGCTTCTCGAAGAACTGGGCGGCAAATTCACGCTCACTGTCCCGGAAATCGGTTTCGGAATGCCGACAATTCCTGATAATCAAGTGCTGGAAACGATTATGTGCCAGGTCGTCGTTGACGGTGAATATCCGGTAATGGCGGCGATGTGCTTCAACCAAAATTAAAACCGATGTCAAACACAACTTCGATTGAAAAACGCAGTGATTTGTTAGGTGCCAATGTTGTGAAAGCGTTGCAGCGGCGGCATTTTGAAGCGTATTATTGCAAAACCGGCTCCGAAGCGGCGGCAAAGGCGTTATCGCTCATACCGGCAGAACACACCGTTTCGTGGGGCGGTTCGATGACTCTCAAAGACATCGGGCTATCTCAAAAAATCAAAGATGCCGGTTTTGCCGTCTTGGACAGAGACACCGCTAAAACACCGGAAGAAAAAGCGGACATCACCCGCCGGGCGTTGCTGTGCGATACGTATCTTGCGGGTATCAATGCCGTCAGCGAAGACGGACAACTGGTCAACATTGACGGCAACGGCAACCGGATTGCGGCAATTTCATTCGGTCCGAAGAGCGTGATTCTCGTTGCCGGTATGAACAAAGTCGTGAAAACGTTGGATGACGCGTTGTCCCGCGCAAGAAACTTGGCGGCACCGCTCAATGTGCAGCGGTTTCCTGATTTGCAAACGCCGTGTGCCGCAACGGGTTCCTGTGCCGACTGTTTGTCGGCGCAAAGTATTTGTTCCTACATTGTTACGACCCGGCTGTGCAAACCGGCAGGACGCATCAAAGTCATCCTTGCCGGTGAACCGCTGGGATATTAACCAACAACCCGCCTCAGCGGCGGCAAAACAATTATCGATGGACAACAACATTTTCGACCGGTCTGAACACATACGCCTGCGGCTGACACAACTGCGGGACTCTCTTTGACTACGCTGCGAAGCAGGAACAAGCGAAAGCAATCGAAACGGAAATGTCTGCGCCGGATTTTTGGGACGACCAAGATAAAGCACGGGCAACTGTCGCCCGGTTGAAACCGCTCAACGCCGTCATCAAACCGTTCGATGAACTGCAAAAAGAAGTTGCCGACCTCGACTTGTTAATCGAAATGGGCGAGGAAGATGAAGAATTCCGCACCGAAATACCCGGCAAATTGGAATCCATTGAAACGCAACTCGATGAACTGGAAACGAAATCGCTGTTGAACGCTCCCTACGACGGCAATGCGGCGATAATGACGGTCAATGCCCGCGACGGCGGTACCGATGCGAACGATTGGGCGGAAATGCTCCTGCGGATGTACTCGCTCTGGGCAAAATCCAACGGGTACGATGTCGAACTTCTTGACCGGCAGGATAACGAAGAGGCGGGCATTAACAGTGTCAGTTTCGTTGTCCGCGGTCCGTTTGCTTACGGCTACTTGAAGGGCGAAGCGGGAACGCACCGTCTTGTGCGGATTAGTCCGTTCAATTCGGAAGCGAAGCGGATGACGAGTTTTGCGTCGGTCGATGTTTCGCCGGAGATTGACGATTCGATTCAGATTGACATTAAGGACGAAGATGTGCGCGAAGACACGATGCGGGCGAGCGGTGCCGGCGGACAGCACGTCAATAAAACGTCATCGGCGATTCGGTTGACGCATCTTCCGACGAATACGGTGGTCTATTGTCAAATGGAACGCAGTCAGCACAAAAACCGGGCGATGGCGTGGAAGATGCTGCGGGCGCGGCTGGTGCGGGCAGAAGAAGAAAAGCGGGAAGCGGCAATGGCGGCGAAATATAAAAATATGGCAAAGGTCGGTTTCGGCACACAGATACGCAATTATTTTCAGCATCCCGACCAACGGGTGAAGGATACGCGGACGGGCGAACAGACCGGCAATTTCCATCAGGTTCTTGACGGCGATATACAGAATTTTTTGGAAGCGTTCCTTCGCTGGCGGGTGAAAGAGGACATTTAGCGGAGTTTGCAAACGCCGCCGGTTATAATGTCCCTTTTGTACTTGGGATTCCGGTTTGACGGGGGTCGGATTCGACCGCCGTGCGGGTCGCTCTTGCCGCTGCTTTGAATAGTGCCTCGGCAATGTGATGTCCGTTGCTGCCGTAATGCAGATTCAGGTGCAAATTGCATCCGGCGGCATTGACGAATCCCTGCCAGAATTCGTGAACTAATTCGGTGTCGAATTCGCCGATTTTTTGGCTCTTGAATTCAACATTGTAGATTAAACACGGTCGTCCCGAAAAATCAACGGCGGAACTTGCCAATGTTTCGTCCATCGGCAGCGTAAAAAATCCGTACCGGCGGATACCTTTTTTATCGCCCAACGCCGCGGTGAACGCTTGTCCCAAAACGATACCGGTGTCTTCAACGGTGTGATGTCCGTCAATATGAATGTCGCCGTCCGCTTTGACGGTTAAATCAACGAGCGAATGAGCGGCAAAGAGTCCCAAAACGTGGTCGAAAAACCCGATACCGGTTTTGATATTGCGCACACCGGTTCCGTCGAGATTGACGCTAACGGCAATCTGCGTTTCATTGGTGTTGCGAGTGATAGAGGCAGTCCGCATAATTTGATATTGTACTCCCGAAAAGAGAAACAGCAAGTCCGGCAAAAAACAGCCGGCGTTAATCTTCTTTTGCCATCCGAATCACTTCATCGACCGATGTAATTCCGTTCAGCACTTTGCGCCAGCCGTTTTCCCGCAGCGTTTTCATACCGGCTTTTCGGGCCGCATCTTTGATTTCCTTCGATGTTTTGCCTTGACTTGCCAAGAGCCGAACTTCGTCCGTTGCCGTCAGCAATTCGTACAGTGCAATCCGTCCGCTATATCCGGTGTACCGGCACTCGGAACAACCGGCGGGACGGTACAACGGGTAACTATTCATTGATAATTGACTATTATCGAGAAACCGCCCAAAGTCATCGGGAAGATTGACCGTTTCGTGCGTCTCTTCGTCAATTATCAATTTTCCGTTGTCAACTACCGATTCTTTCTTGCAGTGCGGACACAACCTTCTGACTAACCGCTGCGCCATTATGCCTTCGATAGTTGTACTTATCAGAAACGGTTCCACACCCATATCCGACAGCCGGGTGAACGCCCCTGCCGCATCGTTCGTGTGCAGTGTTGAGAAAACCAAATGCCCGGTTAACGACGCTTGAATTGCATTTTCCGCCGTTTCCAAGTCCCGAATTTCTCCGACGAGAACCACATCCGGGTCGTGCCGAAGAATCGCCCGCAAACTCGCCGCAAACGTTAAACCGACTTTCGTGTGAACCTGAATCTGATTGATACCTTCGAGTTGATATTCAATCGGGTCTTCTGTTGTAATGATTTTCGTTTCTTCGTCTTTAATTTCGTTCAATGCCGAATACAGCGTCGTTGTTTTGCCCGAACCGGTAGGACCGGTGACCAAAATGATGCCGTGCGGCTGTTTAATCAACTTCAAAAATTGCTGATAAATATCGTCGTCCATTCCGACCCCGCGGAGCGTGAAATCCATTTTATCTTTATCGAGAATACGCATCACGATGCCTTCGCCGTGCAGCATCGGAATAATGGACAGCCGCAAATCAATTTCCCGACCTTGGACTTTCAACTTAATGCGTCCGTCCTGCGGAATCCGCTTTTCGGCGATATTCAGGTGTGCCATAATTTTCAACCGGCTCACAATCGCGGATTGAAACCGGTTGATTTCTGGCGGCATCGGCTGCGTTTGCAGCACGCCGTCGATGCGGTATCGGACTTTCATACCGTGTTCCTGCGCTTCGATATGAATATCACTTGCCTTCGCTTCAACGGCTTCCGTGAGAATTTCGTTCACCAGCCGGACAACGCTTGCTTCCTGCGCCAGTTGTCCTTCGCCGGATTGGTCGAACTCCAAATCTTCAAGGACTTGAACGTCATCATCGACGTTTGCCATCAGTCCTTCAATCGTTTCGGCACCGACACCGAACCGGGACTTGATTAACTTGCCGAGTTCGTGCGGCAGAGCAACGACGGGCTTCACCGGTTTGCCGGTTGCGGCGGAAACGGAGTCAACGGCTTGTAGGTCGAACGGATTAGCGGTGGCAACGAAAAGCGAACCGTCCGCATCATAACCGATAGGAAAAACGTTGTGCTTGTGAACGAGTTTTGCCGGAAAGTTTTCGAGAACGGAATCGTCTGTTTTGCTTTTTGCCAAATCGACGAGTTGCAGTTTCAGAGCGGCGGCAAGTTCGATGAACGCCCGCTCTTCGTTTTTTACGCCGAGAGAGGACAGCAGCGGCGCGAGCGGTTCGCTGTTCCGAAGGGTGCTGCGGAACAGTTGCAGTTGTGAAAAGTTCAAACCGTTCAGGTCGGCAAGAGCAGTAAAATGAATCATAAGGTCATTCTACTGTTATTGCGGTTAATTTGAAAGAGGTGTTATTGGATGCGGGCATAAGCCCGCTGCTTGTTAATTTTCCTCTTGACGCAGAACGGCAGAAAAGTTAACAGTCGAGAGTTGAAAATTAAGAATTAAGAACAAATCAATGACCGGCGAAAATGTTATTTCTCCTTCGGCTGTTTTGAATGTCGAAGGACTTGTCAAGATTTACGGCAAACGCCGCGTCGTCGATGGTGTGAGTTTTCACGTCAACAAAGGCGAAATCGTCGGACTGCTTGGTCCGAATGGGGCGGGTAAAACAACGAGTTTCCGAATGGCGTGCGGTCTTATCAACACGAACGGCGGCATCGTGCATCTGGGCGGACAAGACGTTACCAACTGGGCAATGTACCGCCGAAGCCGGGAAGGCGGAATGGGCTATCTGCCGCAGGAAAAAAGCGTTTTCCAAAAATTGAGCGTTCAGAATAATCTGCTTGCTGTAATGGAAATGCTGGGGATGAAACGCTCTGAACGGAAAAAACGCTGCGATGAATTATTGGAAAAATTTCACTTGACGCACCTTCGCCGCAATTACGGCGGCGGTCTTTCCGGCGGAGAACGCCGACGGCTAGAAATCGCCCGCGCCCTCGTTTCCAACCCGAAAATTATTCTCCTCGATGAACCGTTTGCCGCCGTCGACCCGATTACCGTTACCGGGATTCAAGACATTATCCGGCAACTGTCCCAAGACGGTATTGCGATTCTTATCACCGACCATTCCGTTCAGGATACGCTGCAAATCACGCAGCGCAGTTATGTTATTCAAGCCGGTCAAGTTCTCTGCCACGGAACGCCGGAAGAAGTGTTGGGCAATCCCGAAGCACGCAAAGTATATTTCGGCGAAAATGTCAGTGTTGAACAGATTCGTCCCGGTTTTACAGCGGCTGGCAAAACGGATTGGGCAGTGGTTGGACAGAATGAAGTTGCAAAGCATACAACGTTTTTGGGACATCGGCACCGTCCGCCGTCCGCCGCGCCGGCTGCGGTTCAGGATAATCCCTATTCCGACCCGGAATGGGATACGATTGTCTTGAAACCGGAAAACAGGAAATTGCCGGAAGATAAAAAATTAGCGGCGAATTTTAATTCGCAATCAGAAGAGCAAAGTACGCCTTCGGCAGACAAACGCAGCCGGCTGCTCGGCAAACGTCTGACGCAGTCCGCGATTACGATGCCGGAGCGTCCGGTGGTTCAGAATGAAGCCGGATTTTCAGAATCCGGCTCGCTGCCGGAAGACAAACCGGAAGCGGGGATGTCCGGCATCATCCGCTCGCTTGGCGCACGGATTTGGGCTAAAACACGCTGACCGGCATTTTTACTCTTGTCCGGTTTCGGAAAAATCGTTATTCTGCCGCAACCCCTATTTTTCTGTTTTCTTTTTCCCGATGCCGGACGTTTTATCACTCGGAAAACAAATTTTAGAACAAGAAGCCCAATCGCTGCGGAACTTGTCGCAATCGCTGGATGCCCGGTTTCTGCAAGCGGTCTATTACGTTCTGCAATGCGAAGGAAACGTTATCGCCAGCGGTATCGGTAAAGCCGGTTTAATCGGGCAAAAATTGTCTGCAACGTTCGCGTCAACCGGTACGCCGTCGCACTTTCTTCATCCGGCAGAAGCAATTCACGGCGATTTAGGAAAAATCGGAAAAAAGGATATTGTCCTGTTTCTTTCGCAAAGCGGAGAAACGGAAGAAATTACCCGGCTGCTTCCTCCGATTCGGCAATTCGGTGTTCCGATTTTGGCAATCACGGCATCGGAGAAAAACACGCTTGCCCGAAGTGCTGATGCCGTGCTGTGTATCGGGCAGTTGAATGAAGCCGATACGCTGGGCTTGGCACCGAGTACGAGTACAACGGCGATGCTGGCGTTGGGCGATGCGTTAGCGTTGACAGCGAGTCAACGGCGGCGGTTTCGTGCGGAGGACTTTGCCGTGTTTCACCCCGGCGGAGCATTGGGGCGGAAGTTGTCGCTGGTCGATGACCAGATGAGAACGCTTGACCGGTGCCGGATTGCGCCGGACAACGAGACGGTGCGGGACGTGTTCGTGCGGCACCGGATTGCCGGACGGCGCAGCGGTGCCGTTTTATTGACGAACGAACACGGAAAACTCTCCGGTATTTTCACCGACAGCGACCTTGCCCGGTTATTTGAAAAGCGGAACGAATATCTGTTTGACCAGCCGATTCGCAATGTGATGACTGCCGAACCGGCTTCGGTATTAAGCGGTACAAAGATGCCGGCAGCGGTTGCCGTGATGGGGGAAAAGCGGATTAGCGAATTGCCGGTAGTAAATGAAAACGGCGAGCCGGTCGGAATGTTGGATATTACCGATGTCGTGGCGGTGTTTCCCGAATGGACGGAGGCATTTCCGCAAGTTGAGAGCGAGACACCGAAATTGAAAATAGCAGCGTAATGAATAAGTTACAAACGAAACAAATCCGAATGATTTTGTCCGACGTTGACGGCGTGTTGACGGACGGCACCTTATACTACGATCATTCGGGAAACATCGGCAAAGGATTCAGTACGCTCGACGGCTACGGTATCAGTGCCTGGCTTAAAAGCGGGTTTGAATTCGGCATTGTTACCGGTCGGGACGACCCGTGCGTTGCCTGCCGGGCAAAGGATTTGCACATCGGCATCTATCACGCCGGAATCACAGACAAGAGAACAACGGTCGAAAACATTGCGAAGGAATTCGGACTTCCGTTAGAACAGATGGCGTTTATCGGCGATGATTTGCCGGACTTGCCGGCGTTGCAGATTTGCGGATTTGCCGCCGCGGTTTCCAATGCAACGGAAGCCGTGAAGCAGATCGCTGATTATATTACGGTCCGCAGCGGCGGCACCGGTGCTGTCAGGGAATTGATTGATTTACTACTTTTACAATGCGAACGTTAGCGACCGTAATCAGTTTTATGCTGTTCACCGGGCTGTACGCTTTGTACGGCTGGGTTGCGGTACCGGTGTTTCTACCGCCGCCGGACGAACGTCACTACGCCGAAGTTCTGTCAGGGAATCAGGAAAATCCGTCCCGCGAGGAAGTTGCCCCGTATCTGCCGCTTCTGCCCGAAGGCGAATGGGAACGTAATCCGAAAATTGACCTGCATTATCTTCAATTCGGTGATACCGTGATTCTGTTCAGCAAAGACACGATTGACGGTAAATACGCCCGGCTGGAACCGTGTACCGTGCTGATGATACCCGGTCTGACGGACTCCGCATTGACGGAGAAAGAACGGCAGGAAAAAATTCAGGAAGGCATTGTTCTGCGTGCGCCGCTGTACGCCGAAATTGAATTCGACCAAGATTTTAATTTCGGGCAAATTGCAGCAAAAACGCCGAACATTACCGGCTGCAAACTCTACGGCAAAGTAACGATTAGCAGCGCAATGAAGCCCGGCGCGGACGATGACTTATATCTTGAAACGGAGAATATCAGCATTTCCGAATCATCGGCACTGACCCGAATTACCACATTGAAAGATGTCCGGTTCCGGTACGGAGGCAATTCCGGCAGCGGTTCCGTTCTGACGATGGAACTAACGCCGCAGAATCCGAAGAACCCCAAATCGCCGAAAGAGTTGAACCGGGTACAATTCGAGAAATTGAAACAACTGCAACTCATTGTAAAAGATGAAAAAAACGGAGAAAAAAATGATGATAAACCGGCGGTGATTGATATACATTGTCAACGGGAATTTTATTTCCGCCGGGAAAAAACGCCGCAGAATTGGATTGCCAGTTTCTTGGGCAATACCGAAATTGTCCGAACGAATCCCGATGGAACGCAGGACAATTTAGATGCCGAGGAAGTCCACCTACGATTCATCTCGTCCGGCAAAGCGGTTTCACCGCCGGTGAAAGGGGCAGCGATGCCGCCGTTGAAAACAACGGCACCGCCGAAAGCGGCAACGGCGTTATCAACGCTGCAGCCGACAAGTTTTGTTGCCGCCGGCAAACCGGCACGCAGCGGACAGCCCGCCGTTCCGGTAATACTCCGCAGTCAGCAAAGCGACGGCGTATTGATGAGCGGCGACAGAATCCTGTACGACATTGCCAAGAATTTTCTTGCCGTTGAAACGCAAACATCCAAGGAAGTCGAAATCGTTCTGCAAAACAAGTATTTCATTCGGACGGAAAAAAGTTTTCAATATACCCTCGGTAAGGAAACCGACGTTATCGGCGTATTATCTTCGCCCGGCAAGGGAACGCTGCGCGGTAATATCGGTGATGAAAAAATGCCGAAGAATATCTTTTTATCGTGGAACGCTTTGCAAATTGCCCCGTGTCCGGTGTCGAAAGAACAAGTGCTGATTCAACTTTGGAGCGGCATCAGTGCAGAAGTGCAGGATTTCGGAAAAATGACCGCCGATAAACTGGACTTTTGGTGCAAGAAAGAAGAATTACCACAGAAAGAAAAATCATTACAGAACAGTAGTTTCATTCCAGACCGGGCGATGGTGAAAGACAAAGTTCGGTTCACAAATGATAAAGGACTTTGCAGCGTCAACCGGATGGACATTTTTTTTGAAACGGTGAACACCGCCGGTATGACAAAACAATCCCGATGGACACCGAAAATTCTTACCGATGATGCTCCGCTGCCTTCCGATGGCCGGCAGATAAATCCGATACAGCAGGTTCAATACACGCAGCCGAATTCAGTACAACACACTGCGCCGATGTTAAAACCGCTGACGCAGCGACCGGCAGTTGTTCCGCTGTATCAAGCCCAGCCGGAACGTCCCGTCGCCGCTTCCGTCAAAGAACCGGTAACGGCATCGCCGAATGTACCGGTACAGCGTCCGTTTTCTGTTGCACAGCAAAATTTACTTGGAATGAACGGGCAGTCCGGTGCCGGTTATGAAATTACCGGCGAACAGATGCGGATGCTTGTCAGAAATACGGCAGGACAATCTAATGTCGAAACATTGGTGTTGGAAGGCGGCGTGGTCATTGAAGAAAAACTTACGGACAACACCAAAGGCGGACTTGTCCGAATCACCGGCAATGAAGTACAGGTTTGGAATCCGTCCGCACCGGATACGCAAATCAAAATTTCCGGCGATGCGTCCCGCCGGGCGGTGTTCACCGGGCGCGGTGCCGAACTGACCGCTCAAGAAATCAACGTTGACCGGGCAAGCAATAAAATCTGGTCGCCCGGTGCCGGTGTGTTAACCGCAAACACAGCAAACGTAAAAATGCCCGCGGCAGCCGGTGAACAAAGCGTTGCTCTCGTTCCGATGAAGCAGGCGAACTCAATTCAGGATAGCCGCTTGACCGTCGAATGGAATCAGGAAATGCGTTTTGACGGGCAGCGTCTTCAATTCCTCGGTAAAGCAGACCGGTTCGGCAATCGGGTCAAAACGCTGTATCAGGACAAAGCCGTTTGGTGCGACATTATGGAAATTCATCTGAACCGGTTCGTTAGTTTGTTCGATGATAAATCCGGGATAAAACCCGAAGCGGAAGTCATTCAATGTGCTAACGATGTCTATATCATCAGCGAGGAATATGATGAAAACCGGAAACTGAAATCAAAGGACAGCGCACGGTTCGCCAAACTGCGGTACCAGATTGCGTCGAACACGTTTGTTGCCGAGGGACCGGGTGTCCTGCGTTCGATGTCGCTTGGTTCCGGCAAGGGGTTTGCGGATTCGGCAATAAAGATTCCCGGTGCGGTCAATGCTGCCGATGCGAAACAAGGCAAGTTGAACTTTTTATCGGTTTGGTTTTTGAATTATGTCCGCGGCACGTTCCTGGGCGTGCAGAAAAATGTTGACATTCAAGGACGGGTTCAAGCCGTGTATTGTCCGGCGGATTCGTGGGACGATGTGATTGACATTGATAATCAGAGTGCGGCGCGGTACAAGGGGTATATCTTGGAGTGTGAGCAGTTGCAAATCACGGAACTGCCGGACCCCGCGGAGAACGGCAAACCGGCGGCGGAGTTGACTGCGTCCGGCAACGCAAAGATTGACGGCAGCAAGATTTACGGTTCGGCTCAAACGATTAAATATAATCAGGCGAAGAGTACGGTGATGTTTGACGGCAAAGCCCGAATTCACACATTGGAACAGGGCAAAAAATCGGAACAGTCGGCGGAAATGATTCAGTACAACATCGAAACCGGTGCCGTCCGGCTAAATCAGTCGCAAGGTATTACAATAACGCGGTGATGATACTCCCTGATTTCGCCTGAACCGGTCTGACGGTACAATGATATTGCGATAAATTCTATCCGTACCGGAGAACTCCAATGCTGCCGCAAGACCAACTCATATCGCTTTGCGATGAAACCGCCGCTCTGGTCAGAGTCGGCGTACCGCTCGAACCGGCATTGCGGAACCGAAGTACCGGTTTGCCGAATCAGTTGGGCAGCCGCATTCGGGAACTGTCCGAAAAATTGGAATCGGGGCAATCCCTTTCCGATGCGTTGAAGAACGACCCGATGTTTCCGCTGGTCTATGCTTCCGTGATAGAATCCGGTTTGGAATCGGGAAACCTCGCCGGTGCTTTGGAACTTCTTGCTCAAAACCTCCGTCTGCTGCGGGATGCCCGCCGGTTTGTTGTCGGAGCAATGCTTTATCCCCTGCTCGTGTTCAGCGTTGCGTGGCTGATGCTTACCGTTGTTTGGTTCAAACTCGGACACGTTTTTGCTGATTTTTTTTCAGGATTTTTCGTTCACGCTGCCGCTGGTTGATAAAATTGTTTTCCGTAATGTTGCGTTTGAAGAACACTGTGCCGTAATGCTTGCCGTTCTCGCCGTCGTTTGGTTCGTGTATTTGGCTGTACCGTTCGTCCCGCAGCGTGTTTCTCACTTTGCAGCCGCCCCGGTTGTTCTTTTGGCTGCGGACGGCAAACAGGGAACTTGCCAAAGCATCGTTCGCCGGTATCGTTGCTCTGCTGGTTCGTTCTAATGTTCCGCTGCCGAAAGCGTTGCCGTTAGCGTTTCAAGCCGTCGGGGCAAAAAATCAGGACAATTCTCCGCTGCCGCATCTTGTTCGGTGGATGCAGCAGGTTCCGAACGAAGCGGTACTGTTGTCCGGTTTGCAACAGTACAGCGAAACGGCGGTGTTTCGGGCGCAGAACCGGTTAGAACGAATCAAGCAGTGTTTGCCGATGATTGTGATGCTCGCCCTCGGCTGTTTCGTGTTTGTCCTTTATTTTGTTACGATTGTTTTTCCATACGGCTGCCTGCTTTGGCAAGCCGCCGGCGTTTAAGGATTTGGACGGTTCTAAAAACTTTTTTCTTATAAAACGGGGCAGGCATTGCCGATAAGCAGGAAGAGTGTCTAGCCCGCCGCTCGGCTAAACAATTTATTTTCACGGAGGAAAACCAGTGTCCATTTCGGAACCCGTCATTCGGAACATAGTCGAAGAAGTCGTTAAACGTATTGCAACCGAAGCAACCAACGGCATAGCCGCCCGGCTAAACGGGTTCAGCAAGTCCTACCGCGGGTACAACGGACTATTCTCCGACCCCGACGATGCCGTTGCCGCCGCCAAAAACGCCTTTGAGGAACTTCAAGCCCGAACCATTGCCGAGCGCAAAGAGATTCTCAACATTATCCGCCGTATCGTGATTGACCAAAGCGTTGAACTCGGCACGATGGAAATGAACGAAACGAAAATCGGTCGCCTTGAACACAAGATTGACAAACTTGTCGGTCTCGGCAAAAATGCCCCCGGTGTCGAATTTCTTCGCAGCGAATCGTTCAGCGGCGACCACGGTTTGACCGTGATTGAATTTTCTCCCTTCGGGGTTATCGGTGCCGTCAGCCCCGTAACGCACTCTTTGCCGACCATTGCAAACAACGCTATCAATATGATAGCGAGCGGCAATACCGTTGTTTTTAACCCGCATCCAAGCGGCAAACGCATCGCCGCCGAAGGTGTCCGCCGGTTCAACGAAGCGATTCTTAAATCGCACGGCATCGACAACCTGATTAACGTGATTGTTGAACCGACAATGGAAACCGCCGATGTGATTTTCAAGCACCCGCAAGTCAACCTGCTTATTGTAACCGGAGGACCCGGCGTGGCAAAAGCGGCGTTATCACAAGCAAAACGGGCAATCGTTGCCGGTCCCGGTAATCCGCCGGTGGTCGTTGATGAAACCGCCGATTTGGACAGAGCGGCGCGGAGCATCATTTTCGGGGCGGCATACGATAACAATTTGCTGTGTCTCGCCGAAAAAGAAGTGTTCGTCGTCGAGAGCGTGTTTGACGCGATGCTCCAAGCGATGGAACGTGCCGGGGCGGTAAAACTTAGTGCAGCGGAAGTTGATGCGTTCACGAAGAAAGGTATCGTGCAGGTTGGCGAGGGCGATAAGAAACACGATGCGCCGAGCCGCGAATTTTTGGGGAAAGACGCAAAAGTGTTAGCGGCGGGTATCGGTAAAAGCGTTTCTGACAAAACGGAGATTATCTTCGGCGAAACAGACCGCGATAACCCATTTGTGCCGGTGGAGCAGATGATGCCGTTCCTGCCGTTTGTCCGCGTAAAGGATTTTGATGAAGGCGTGGCGTTAGCGAAAAAAGCGGAACACGGTTTCCGGCATACGGCGATTATTCATTCGAGTAATGTCTATAATATGACGAAAATGGGGCGGGTGATGGACACAACGATTTACGTCAAGAACGGTCCCAGCACAGCGGGCAACGGCGGCGGCGGCGAGGGCTGGTCATCGTTTTCGATTGCGGGACCGACAGGTGAAGGAATCACGACACCGCTTACATTCACCCGGCAGCGACGCTGCGCTTTGATTGACTCTTTGCATATCTTGGGACGGTAATACAGCAGCGTATTGCTCTTTTATCACGGCGGTGTATAATGGAGGTTCCATTTCCTCCACACCGCTTTTCCGAAGTTCACTGGCGTTGGTCACGATTCGCATTTTAGACGGTCCCGAACGCGGCAAAGCATATCCCAAAATTGCAACTCCGGTGTCTATCGGGCGGGAAGAAGGAAATTTTATCCAGCTAAATGACGAGCGGGTCAGCCGGTATCACCTGAAAATCCACGAAAATAACGGTGTTGTTTTGCTGACCGACTTGCAAAGCACCAACGGAACCCGTGTCAACGGTGAAGTTGTACAGGTTTGGCAGTTGAGACCGGGCGATGTTATTACGCTTGGACGTTCCGTTCTTGTTTTCGGCTCCACGGAAGAAATTGCGAAACGGCTGTCAGCAATAACACTGAAAAGAGAACCCGGTTCGGCAGCAATGGGAGCAGAGGGTGAAAATTTTCAGTTTCTTGAAAAGTCGTTTCAACGAAATTCACAAAACGATTTGTCGTCCCGGCTCTTTGAAATCGAAATTTTCCGGGGATTAACGCCGGAGGAACTCGCTCCGCTGCATCAACTTGCACCGCCGGAACTGCCGAAAGGACTGCCGCCGAAGGAAACGGCACAAATGGCGGAATATCTGCAATATCTTCTTCTGAGGCTGCGGTACTTGGTTTCCACCGTCCGCAACGAACCGGGAACAGCAAAAAACGGTGAAGAAGGCAAAGAAGACCGCGTTTCCCTCTCCGCTGCCCAATGGCAAAACGTCATTGATTTGTACGCCAGAGTGTCCGAACAACTGACCACGATTACAGAACCATAAAATGAACCGCTTTCTACTACTGTTTTGCACTGTTTTTTTAGCACAAACGGCAATTTATGCCGAGGAATTGCAAACGCCGCCGTGTTTTTCCGGCATTTATCCATCGTTGGCGATGTTCAACGACGATGGCGAGTGCGGTACCGGTACGGTTGTTGCTTGGGCTGACCGGCTCTGGGCGACAACTTACGGTCCCCATTCGCCGCACGGTTCCAGCGATAAACTCTACGAAATTACGCCGGAACTCAAACAGATTGTCCGCAGCGAATCTGTCGGCGGCACCCACGCAAACCGGCTAATTCATCGGGAATCGAAGCAACTCGTCATCGGACCCTATCTGATTGACGAACAGCGGAACGTTCGTGCCGTTTCGCCGAAAGTAATGCCGGGACGATTGACAGCAACTGCAAGACATTTGACCGACCCGGAAAACAAAGTGTATTTCGCCACGATGGAAGAAGGGTTGTATGAAGTCGATGTCAAAACACTTGCCGTCAAAAATTTTATCAAAGACGGCAATCCGATTAAAAAAGGTTATACCGACGAAGCCGGTATTTCAACATTCCAATCGCAATTGCCCGGCTATCACGGCAAGGGGTCGTATTCCGGTCAGGGGCGACTCGTCTATGCCCAGAACGGTGACCGCGACGAGCGGGTACAAACCGACCCGACAACTCCCAGCGGTGCGTTAGCGGAATGGAAAATGAAGGGTGATTGGCAACTTATCCGCCGCAATCAATTCACCGAAGTTACAGGACCCGGCGGAATTATCGGCAACGAACATCCTGACACCGACCCGATTTGGTCTATTGGCTGGGATTACCGCTCGCTGATTTTGATGGTGCTTGACGGCGGGCAATGGACAGCGTATCGGCTGCCGAAAGCGTCGCATACTTACGACAGCGCACTCGGACACTATACTGAATGGCCCCGAATTCGGGACATCGGCGGTGAATATTTATTGATGACAATGCACGGCACGTTTTGGCGGTTTCCGAAAACATTCACGCCGAAAAACTCCGCCGGTATCGAACCGCGAAGCACTTATCTCAAAGTGATCGGAGATTTTTGCCGTTGGAATGACCGCATCGTTTGCGGCTGTGACGATTCCGCAAAATCGGAATTTATGAACAAACGCAAGATTAAGGGCAATCTGTCGGCACCGGGACGTTCGCAGTCGAACCTCTGGTTTATCAAGCCGGAACAACTCGACAACTTCGGTCCGAAAATCGGTCGCGGCTGTCCGTGGGTACACGATACCGTGAAGGCAAACGAGTATTCCGAACCGTATCTTTTCGCCGGTTATGAACATCGGCAACTTTTCCTGCGGCACGGCAACAGCGAACCGGTTACGGTGTCGATGGAAATGGATGCCAAAGGGGACGGCAATTATCAAGTGTATAAAACCGTTGCCGTTCCTGCCGAAGGGATTTTCGTAACGTTTGACAAAGATGTTCCCGGCGTTTGGATTCGTCTGAAAACGGACAAAGCCGCTGCCGATATGACGGCGATGTTTCATTATCGGGGCGATGATAACCGGACGAAGCAGTATGCCGAAAAGTTTGACGGACTGGCACAACTCGGCGACGAAAATATCTGCGGCGGTGTGATGCTGGCGCGGGGCGGCGGCTTCAAAACACTTCGGCTTGTTGCGCAAAATACTGTATCTAATTCACAGGACGGCGAGTTCGGTCCGTATGACCTTGACGGCGATTTAACACTGAAAAAACAGGACGACCCGGAGGGTTTGAAATGGACGAAGGAACACGCTGCAATTCCGGCGGGTGTGTTGCAATATGATGAGGCATCGGTGCTGCTCGTGGACGAAAAGGGGCGTTGGCGGTTGCCGAAGGGGGACAAGCGGCGGGATAAGCCGGGCATCCTCGGCGAGGAGCGGGTTTGCCGTGAAGTGGCAACGGAGCGGGACTTGCTGCACGCACACGGCACGTTTTATGAATTGCCTGCCGACAATGCGGGCGGCGTTCAGAAGATTCGACCAATAGCGTCGCATCCGTTCCGCATTAAGGATTACGCTTCGTATCGGGGAATGTTAGTAGTGAGCGGCATAAAAACAAACGTTAGCGAGGGCAGTTTTACCTCAAACAATTCGCACATCATCAAAAGTGACGACGACAAATGCGCCGTATGGTGCGGAGTGATTGACGACCTCTGGGAACTCGGCAAGCCGCGCGGCATCGGCGGACCGTGGAAGGACAGCGAAGTCAAAGCAAACGAACCGTCCGACCCCTATTTAATGACGGGCTACGATAAAAAGCGGATCGAACTGTCGCATCATTCAACGGAACCGGTCGTGTTCCGCATTGAATTAGACGTTTGCGGCGACGGTCAGTGGTCGCTGTGGAAAACGGTCAGTGTTGCCCCGAACAAAACGGAGAAACTCGACATACCGGTCGATGCGTACTGGGTGCGGCTCGTGAGCGATAAATCAGCGACGGTTTCGGCGGTGTTTGAGTATGAATGAGCCCTCTATCGAATTTTGTTTTTCTCTGTGATAAATTTAGAAAATCGTCGTCACTTCGACCCGTTAACGGATACGAATTGGCGTGGTCGTCCATTGGTTGATATGGCAACGGTGGTGAACTTAATTGCGAACACAAAAACAGCGACGGGGTTGACGGTGCGATGTGTCGAGGACAGAAATGTTTATCCAACGAAAATCAAAGTCACGGCGGAACAATTTGCACAAGTTCATTTGCAACCGGAAACTTTTCACGCCGAGTGGAACTATACCCACTAGCGTCCAATTAATGCCAATCAAACGCGACGCTATTCATTGATATAAAACAGGTTATGTTGACTATTGACTTGTCACGATTTGAAATGTAGAATCCCTTTTTGGGCGTTTTTCGACGAAATCCGACCATTGAGGGAACAATGAACCAAGGAAAAACTATTTTTTCTCAAATACTTGAGACCATTCCGTGGATGCGATTTCAGGCATGTGTGGATCAATATAAAGGCGATTGGCATGTCCAGACATTCGACTGTAACGAATTTTTTCGGGTGATGCTTTTCGCCCAACTGACTTTTCGTGACATTCTCAAAGACATCGTCTCCTGCCTGAACGCGATGCCGAAACGATTGTATCACATCGGTATTCGCAGTCGATTGACGCGAAGCAACCTTGCTCATGCGAACAACAAAAGAGATTGGAGGATTTTTCGAGATTTCGCACAAGTATTGATCAAAGATGCCGTCGGGCTTTATGCCGACGAACCGCTTGGATGGGACACGGACGCTTGCGTTTATGCCCTGGATGCGACGACCATTGACCTTTGCCTTTCGCTGTTTCCTGGGGCGAATTTCCGCAGGACGAAAGGGGCGGTCAAGATGCACACGATGATCAACCTTCGTGGCAAGATACCAGAGTTTATCCTTATTTCCACGGGGAAAGTCCATGATGTCAATGCGAGGGACGACATTGCCTGGCTTCACGACTGTTGGTATGTCATGGATCGCGGTTACTTGGATTTCGAACGCCTGTATGCCATCCATGAAGCCAGGTCATTTTTGCAACAAGAAGTAAAACGAACACGCAATACGAGAGAGTTTACTCGAATCCCGTCGACAAAAGTACCGGTGTCCTTTGCGACCAGCGGGTTCGTTTGACGGGACAGAAGGCGTTGAAGAACTATCCGGAATTGATTCGACGCATCAAGTATATTGACAGCGAGACGGGAAAACGATTGACCTTTCTCACCAACAACTTCCTCGTCGATGCCAAGACGATTTCGGTCGTGTACAAAAATCGTTGGCATGTCGAACTGTTTTTCAAATGGATCAAACAACATTTGCACGTTAAATCGTTCTATGGTTTTTCGCCCAATGCGGTGAAGAGTCAACTTTGGATTGCGGTTTGCGTTTACACCTTGCTGGCGATCTTGCGGAAGCGAAACGGCTTCA
>JAISJZ010000084.1 GCA_031261125.1 Planctomycetaceae bacterium
TCCAGCCGTGCTGTTCCCGAACGTTGACCATCGCTTCTAAAATATCGTTCCACGTCTGCGGATTGTACATAATTTCATTCGCAAACATACAGCCGTCCCAGCAAATCGTGTTGAACCGCTTCGTCAAGCCGTCCTCATCACGCAGCCAGAAACCGGCGTAATACGGAATGTCGAGTTTGCCGTTCGGGTCTCTCGCCAAACAGTGCCGACCGGTTTTGTCGTGCGACCCGCTGCCGAAAACCGTCCCGTCGTTCTGGGCAATATGCAAATCCACCGTCCACGGACGCAAGGCATCGGTCATTTTCTTGTAGGCGGCATCAAAAGTTGCCTTGTCCTTCCAATCGAAATTCTCCGGCAAAATCCGGTCTTCAGGAGCGTTGTAACCGAGGAGGTAAAGCAAGGTGTGCGACATATCGGCTTGGAAACCGAGCGTTTGCGGACGGTCAACCCGTTCCATAATTTCGAGGAGTTTTTTCCACGAATGAATCCCGCCCCAGCAGATTTCGCCTTCACAGGCAAGAACTTCGTCGTATTCAACGGCAATATCGCACGCCTTCGTGAAGGTATCGGTAATGAGATTCTGATTCTCTTGGGGATTCTTTGCCCACGCTTCAACACCGCCGGCTGTGTCAATCCGTACACAACCGAAAGGACGCACGCCGATTTTCCGCAGCGTTTGAGCAATTTTGCACGCTTTTTCAACGGCGGTTAAAAACGTTTCCCGTTCTCTTTCCGTACCGAAGGCATTGCCGCCTGACCAAATCGGAGCAACAACCGAACCGATTTCAAGGTTGTATGATTGCGCCTTCTCCGCTAATTTCTTCAAATCGTTCTCGGTCGAGTCGATATTGCAGTGCGGTTCATCGAGGAACAAGTCAAAGCCGTCAAACTTCGTACCGTTCACATCAGCGGCGGCAGTGAGTTTGAGCATCGTATCGAGGTCAATGACCGGATTATCCGGCTGTCCTTTTCCGACCACGCCGGGCCACGTTGCGTTGTGCAGTTTCGGGAAAGTGTTCGTTTTTGCTTTTGCCATTGGTTGATTCTCCGGGAAAGTTGCAAATACAGCACAGTTATTCTACCCGTTCGGACTGTCCGCGTCAACAGTACCGTTTTTTGCAACGCTCTTGCCAGCGGAATTGTTTTTCGGTACAATACCGTCCCGCGGTAGAAATTTTCAAGTATCACTTCCAACGCCGGGATAGTTCTATGAGACCATTTTATTTATTTTTGACGGTGTTGCCCGTATTATTCGCGGCAACTTGGACGAACGCTGCCGACCAGCCGAAGAAAACGGTTGAAGTTATCCTTCAAGCCGACAGTGAAGACGAGGGGTACGAAGCGTTTCGGGCAATGGACGGCGACAAAAAGACCCTTTGGCACAGCCATTGGAGGGGAACTGTTGCCCCGCAGCCGCACACGTTGACGATTGATATGACGGCACAGTACGAAATCAAAGGACTGGAAATCACGCCGCGCAGCGATAACCTCAACGGCATCATAAACAGCGCAGAAGTGTTCGTAAGCGATAATCCGAAACAGTTAGGCGAACCGGTGTTCCGCGGCAATCTTCCGAACGACCGAAAACCGCAAAGGGTCAAATTTGAAAAAAACGTCAAAGGGCGGTATGTTGTTCTGAAAACATTAAGTGAACACGGTTCCGGTCCTTATACATCCATTGCCGAGTTGGAAATTTTGTGCGATGCGGCAGCGTTCAAAGCAAAAAAGGTTACAACGCTGTCGATGAAAATGGATGCTGTTAAAGAAGCAATCGGCAGCGGTACCGATGAGGAACATCTGTCGGAATTCCTGCTTTTGACGCGGGATATTATGCAAAAAGCCCGGTTTGATAAAATTGCCGCCGAAACATACGATAAACAATCACTGATTCTCGACAGCGACTGCGACCCTGCTGACATTGTCCTGCGGCGGACAACGGCACTGTTAGCCGATGTCCAAACGCTGCCGGCGTGCCCCGATTTGTCCGTACAGAAAACGGCACTGGACGAATTGAAAAAAGAAGTTGAAACCGTTCCTGTTGAGCAGACGAAGCAGCGGTTTGAAGTGTTCGCCAAAATCAGTAAAGTCCGCAGGGAAATTGCGTTTGCTAATCCGCTGTTGAGTTTCAAAGAATTGCTGTTTATCAAAAAGCACCGGGCAGCGTACAACCATATGTGCGACCAGTATTACGGCATCAATTTGCCTTCCGGCGGCGGTATATTCGTAATGCCGTTTGACATCGCATCGTTAGCCAAGGGGGACTTACCTCCCGTCCGTAATATCATCGAAAGTGCCGTTGTCGAAAGCGGACGTTTGAAGGGCAAAACGTTGTCAACCGGTTCGTTCCTTTCGCCGGATATTTCTTACGATGCCGGAAAGTTGACGTTTGCATACGTTGAATGTGAAGGCGACACGGACCAGCGGTTTCATACTGACCCGGCGCAAGGGCATTGGAATCAGGGGCGGTGCTTTCATATTTTTACGGCTGACCTCGGAACAAATTTTGCCGTTAACAATCTCCGTCAAATCACCGACGGGACGTGGAATGATTTTGACCCTTGCTTTCTTCCGAACGGACGCATTGCGTTCATCACCGAACGGCGGGGCGGATATTTGCGCTGCGGAAGGGCGTGTCCGACTTACACGCTCTTCGATATGAATCCCGACGGCAGTGCCATACGATGTTTGAGTTATCACGAAACAAACGAGTGGCATCCGTCCGTAACGAATGACGGCCGTCTTCTTTACACCCGTTGGGATTATCCTGACCGGCACGGCTGCGTTGCCCATCAGCCGTGGGTTTCCACGCTCGACGGACGGGATACCCGGCAGGTTCACGGAAACTTTACTCCGCGGGAACTGCGTCCTGATATGGAATTGGACTGCCGGTCAATTCCCGACTCGGCAAAGTTTGTCGCCACAGCGGCACCGCATCACGGACAATCATACGGTTCACTGGTGTTAGTGGACCCGCGAATTCCCGATGACGACGCAATGGCACCGGTTAAACGGCTCACGCCGGATGTTGACTTCCCTGAAACGCAGGGAGGTGCGCAGGTTTACGGTGCGCCGTATCCGCTGTCGGAAAAGTATTACCTTTGCGTTGCCGATTTTTCGATGAACGTTGACAAAGGCGCAGAATGGCACAACCGGAATTACACCTCCGGCAGTTACGGTATTTACCTTGCCGATGTATTTGGCAATAAGGAGTTGATTTACCGCGACCCCAAAATCGGCTGCAATTCACCGATGCCGCTGGTGCCGCGTCCGTCACCCGCCGTTGCTCCGCAGATGATTTCGGAGAACATTGAAAACCAGCCGTATATTTTACCGGAGCGGGAAAAATTGGCGCAGCGGGAACAAGGCACCGTGGCGATAACGAATGTCTATGAAACACTGCGGCCGTACCCGGCAGGAACGAAGATAAAAGAGTTGCGGGTCATCCAGTTGATTCCGATGTCGGTACCGTCCGGCGGCAAAGGTTATCATCAGCCGTTTGAAACGGCGCATCGGGAACCGACGAGCGGCGACAGCGTGGTGCTGTGCCGGAACGTTTGGGGAACGGTGCCGGTGGAAGAGGACGGCAGCGTTCATTTTAAGGTGCCGCCGCGGCGGGAATTTCAGTTGCAAGTCGTTGATGAGGAAGGACTTGCGGTTCAATCAATGCGAAGTTCCATCTATCTGCACGACGGCGAAACGTTATCTTGTACCGGCTGCCACGAACAGCAGGCGAACGCCGTTAAACCGGTGAGCGGTTCGCAGCCGAAGGCATTCACGAAACCGGCGGCGGCAATTAAGCCGTCATTTGCCGATGCCGTCAATTTTTCGTATCCGCGGCTGATTCAGCCGATTTGGGATGCCCATTGCGTTGAATGCCATCAGGGCGAACGGGCAAAGGGAACGAAAAACGTTCCCGATATGAGCAGAACGCTGGTACCGGACGGCGGCAATAACGGACAATGGTATGCTTCGTACAAAGAGTTGAAACCGTACCTGTTTTATTCTTACGGCGAACGGCACCGGACGGCACCGGGCAAGTTCGGCGCGCGGGCATCGAAACTTTACCCGTTATTATTCAGCCCCAACCCCTCCGGGACGGACAATCATTACGGCGTAAAACTATCGGAGGAAGAGCGGCAGAAAATTGCGCTGTGGCTTGACTGCGTCTCACCGTTTTACGGTGTCTATGAAAAGGAAGGCGGCGAAACACAGTTGCAGGGCAAAATTGCGTATCCGACACTGGAATAGAAACCGTTGACAACGGGTAAACGTTAAGTAAAATGGGTGCTATGCCTGACATTACATTAAGCACCCAAGACGTTAAAACATTAAAGTCCCTCGCCGGAATGGCGGAATCCGTCGCAAAGCAGGCGTTCCGCAAAAAAGACCCCGCTGTTGATATTCCCGTCAGGGCGTTGTCCAACGTCCATTTCAACGACCGCAAACGGATTATCGAGATGGGCAAACGGACTTCGCAGCGGCAACTCTTCAATTTGTCGCAAGCGAGAAGTTTTATGCAAACGATGCTTGTTGCAGACGGAACAAAGCAGTTGATTGAGCAAGGTAAATCAACGAGCATCCGGGGATTGTATTATCTTCTCAAGCACACGATTCAGGGAATTAAAGAAGAGACATTCAACGGACAGGAAGAATGCGACCCTGTTATTGAAGATATGGAGGTACTCATCAATTCGCTGCGGGAAGAGTTGCATCTTGCTGCCAATCCCGCCGGCGCAATGGTCGGCAACATCACGCTCATTGACAAAGATGATGAAATTGATTGTTCCCGAATGGGCAGCGGCGGATATGCCGTACCGTCCATTGTCGAACCGAATGTGATCCGGTTCAAAAAGTGTCCGGCGAAGTTTATCCTGCACGTTGAAAAAGGAACGGTCTGGAACCGGTTTAACGAAGACAAATTCTGGAAGAAGCATAACTGCATTTTAATTCACGGGGGCGGACAGCCGCCGCGGGGAGTCCGCCGATTGTTGTATCGGCTGCACAACGAATTGAAACTGCCGGTGTATTGCCTTCTTGATAATGACCCGTGGGGATATTACATTTACAGTGTTGTGAAACAGGGCAGCATCAATTTAGCGTTTGAATCGCAGCGGATGGCAATCCCCGAAGCAAGGTTTCTCGGTTTGCGCAGCAATGATTTCAAACGCTGCAACTTATCGGAGAGCGTAAAAATTGCGTTAAACGACACGGATAGGAAGCGGGCAAAACAAATATCGGAATATCCGTGGTTCAAGAACAAGAAGCAATGGCAAAAGGAAATTGCGCTGATGCTTGATAATGGTTTCAAGTTGGAAGTAGAAGCGTTGTCGAATCAGAGCATCAGTTTCGTTACGGACGAATACGTTCCGCAGCGGTTAAAAGAAGAGAATTTTTTGGATTAAGTCAGCCCGAACCGCTTGCCGCCGGAGTCCCGCTTCTGTTATACTGCTATGTACTTGCCCGGACTTTAACCACTAACCCGAAAACACTATGACCCGGTACACCCTATTTGCCTGCACCGTACTTCTGATAGCCGTTTCATCGTTTGCCGCCGATTGGGGACAATGGCGGGGACCTGACCATACCGGTATCTCCGGCGAGACCGGTCTTCTTCCGAAATGGGCGGACGGCGGTCCGAAACTCCTCTGGAAAGTGCAAGACCTTGGAGCGGGATACTCCAATCTTGCATTTTCCGGCGGTAAGATTTTCAGTCAAGGGGACTTTGACGGCGAGTCCGTGCTTTATGCCCTCGACGAAAAAACCGGTAAGGAACTTTGGAGTTTGGCTGTCGGGGAAGCGGGCGGCGGAGGCGGTTATCAAGGACCCCGAAGTACACCGGCTACCGACGGCAAACTTGTTTTTGCAATGGGACAATTCGGCGAATTCGTCTGTGCCGATGTGAACGGCGAACCGCTCTGGAAAGTTAATACACAGAAAAAATACGGTACCCGTGTGATGTCGATGTGGAGTTTCGCGATGTCGCCGATTATCGAAGACAGCCTTGTGATTATCCCGTTCGGCGGAAAAGACGGAACCGTTGCCGCTTTTGAAAAGAACGGCAAAGAGGCGAAACTCGTTTGGCAAAGTACCGAAATTAAAGAGCCGGCGGCTTACACATCGGTTGTTCCATTGACCTTCGGCGGCATTAGACAGTGTTTAGTTTTCACGGAAAAAGTTGTTGCCGGTTTGGATGTAAAAACCGGTAAAGTCCTTTGGCAGGCGGATTGTCCCGGCAGGACAGCCATTTGTTCTGACCCTGCTTATGACATTGACGGCGATGTCCTTTATCTGATTGCGTCGAGTGCTTACGGAACCGGCGCACGCGGTTTTAAGGTTTCGGCAGCAAACGGAACGTTCAAAGCGGAGCAGATTTATGAGGACAAGACGCTGCAAAGTCATCACGGCGGAATTGTCCAAGTCGGCGGATATTTCTATCTGTTAACACAGCGGGAACTCGTTTGCGTAGAACCGAAGAGCGGCGAAGTAAAATGGAAAGACCGGAGCGTCGGCAAAGGTTCGGTAATGTCGGCTGACGGCAAATTGATTTTACGCAGTGAATCCGGCGACGGCGTTGTTGCTCTCGTTGACCCTTCACCAGACGGCTACAAGGAAATTTCCCGGTTTTCGCAGCCGGACAGGTCCGGTAAGAACAGTTGGACGTATCCGACGGTTTATGACGGTAAGTTGTACATCCGCGACCAAGGACTGCTGTTATGCTACGAGATTAAGTAAAGAGGGATTCTAAAACTATTTCCGTATTTTGAAGCCATTCACTTACAAAGAAATGTCAGCAATGCCTGACCGGGTTCTTTCGATTCTTATTCCCGTTTATAACGAAGAGCGGTACATTGAAACACTCATCGACCGTGTGCAAAACGCACTGGTCCCCGCCGGTCTCGTTAAAGAACTCGTTCTCGTTAACGATTGTTCCAAAGACCGGACACCGGAACTCATCAAACAACTCTGTGAAAAGTATCCGAACATTCGGGCGTTTGACCAGCCGTACAACCAAGGCAAAGGGGCTGCTATCCGCCGGGCAATCGAAGAAATGAGCGGCGATTTTGCAATCATTCAGGATGCCGACTTGGAATACGACCCGAATGAATATCCGGTTCTTCTGAAACCGCTGCTGGAAAAGAACGCCGATGTCGTGTACGGTTCACGTTTTGCAAACCGTGAAATGCGGAAAGTGCTGTTCTATCATCATAAACTCGGCAACTTGTTTTTGACGTTCTTGTCCAACGCGGTAAGCGGCTTGGACCTGACCGATATGGAAACGTGCTACAAGGCGTTCCGCTGCGAAGTTCTTAAAAGTATTCCGCTGCGCTCAAACCGGTTCGGAATAGAACCGGAAATTACTATTAAAATCGGGCGGCGGGACCTGAACGTTTACGAAGTGCCGATAAGTTACCACGGAAGACGTTATACTGAAGGCAAAAAAATCAACTGGAAAGACGGTATATCGGCGATATGGACGATTTTCAAATACGGGTTCCTTGTCAACGACAGCATTAAAAAGTGAACACAGGGAACACGATTAGAATAAGCAGAGAAGGTTTTATTGACAACAGCGGAACATTACCGTATCATCGGCGGACGCGTTTTATTTTTTTAATTTATTTTTCAATTTGTTAATTCGGGAGCAGATTTTTGAATTCACGGGAACGGGTTTTAGCAGCGGTTGAGCATCGGCAGCCGGACAGAGTGCCGCGTAATTTTTGGGCGGAACCGGC
>JAISJZ010000154.1 GCA_031261125.1 Planctomycetaceae bacterium
AAGCGGGATTCGCAGAATCCCGCTCGTACCGTCTCTAAAAATCCTTAATCTGTGAACGGTCTGACTGCCCGCCGTATTTTGCTGCTGTCGCCGCTGCTTCGACTGCCATATCCGCCAACACCTTGATTAACGAGCCGGAAACCTTTACCGTCGTTTTCAAGTTTTCCCCTTCAACGGCGTTGCTGACCGTAACCTTTGCGTCCTTGCCGACTTTGTTTAACGCGATAAGCAATTTTGCCGCCTCACCCAATTTCTGCGTATCTGCGGCAACAACCGAGCCAATCAGTTTGCCGAGCGGCTGTGCTGCCAGTACGAAAATCGGCTGCTGTACTGCTACGGATTCCTTGGTCTTCGCCAACGCCCCTTCAAACGCTTTCTTCGTCTTGTCAAAGTCCAAACCAAATGCAACCACAAACGCCTCGTTCTCCTTGAATCCCCAGAACACAGATACCGTTTTGTCGGCTAAAAACTTCGGAAAATCCGCCGCACTCTTGTCCTGCTCTGTGAACTGATACTTAATACTCGAAAGTTTGAAACCCTCGGTTGTTGCATAGTCCGCCGAAAAATACTTGGCATCAAAGAAATTCGGGGTATCGCCCGGTGCTTTTTTCGCCAAATGCTCAATCAGTTTTCTAACCGCTTTTTTGACTTCTTCGGTTTCAGCAAGCGAAGCGGCAAAGAGCCACGTTCCGTCGGCAGCGAACGAACCGGCAACATCAATCTTGTCTTTTTTTAGTGTCGCTTCGAGAATCTTCGTGACGGAATCGGCAAGGGACTTTGCCAACTCGACATCGGCATCATCTTCCGCTTGTTCTTCGACCTGCGCTAATGCGCCTTCAATAACCCGGTCGAGATTGTCCATCGTCGTTTCGATTTTTGCAGCCGTTCCCGTTTCAACCCCGCCGAAGGAAAGAATCACATCATCGCCGGTGCCGCGGAAACCGGAAAATGCCGTTTTCGCATTTTTCAATGCCGCTATCTGTTTCGCAACATCGGAATCTTTTTTCGGAACGCAAACGCCGCTAATTTCCAAATCCGCCGTCTTTGTATCGAAAATCAAGCCGCCGGTTACAGAGCGGACATTTTTCTGGGACTGTTCGATGTTTTCAACGAGAGCGTCCAGCGACTTTGATGCTTCTTCGCCGCCCTGCATTGCCATCAGCATTTGCACCGGCGCAAGGAGCATATTGATTGCGTCCATCGAGACGTTCTCGAAATCTACTTTACAACCGATAGTATAGGCATCCAAATCGGCAAGAAGTTTTTCCGGTGCTTCCGGCAGCGGTTCCTTCGACTCTTCGGGAAACACCAAAAGGAAGTCCTTCTTTTGTTCAAGCGTGTAATTGCCAACGGGGCTGTTCAGCAGATATTTGCCGTTGGAAATTTTCTTGGCACCGGCAAGTACCGCTTCAAATCCGGGAATTTCGATAGCGGTTAAATCGGTAACCGGCAGAATCAGCAGCGGTTCCTTGATTTCGTCGCCGTTGGTGCGGAGGACGAGACCGATGGGACCTTTGGCGTTGAATCCTTTCAAGTCCTTGTACGGGGCGATGCCTGTATCGAAGACCCTTGTCTGACCGGCGAGTTCGGCGACTTTACCGGCAACATCTAAAATCGTTGCGGGACCGGCAATTTTTACGGTGAAGAACGGTTTGAGTTCCTCTGCCTGCACTGCCGCGGCGGTTAACAGCGACACGGTGAGACAAATGCCGGAAATGAGGGCGGCGGTGCGTTTCGCGAAAAACGTTCTCATTGTTTCTCCTTGAATGGTAACGGGAAATGTTCAGCAAAACGGCAGTATATCCGATTTTTAGAAAAGAAACAAGACCGGCAGCACATTGCCGCTGTCTTGTCAATGAGCGGTTCTTTTGATAGAATGATTCCCAGTGAAGGTCAACGATACAATACTGCCGGGGATTTCTCAAACTGTTTTTACCATAAAAAAAGGAGAAAATGCGGATTTCCATTGCACTCGACGGTCGCGGCAGCCGGGTCTATCAGCCCGGTGAAACACTCGCCGGAAGTTATTGGTTTGACTCCGTCGGCGGCGATGATATTCAAGCCGTCGAGTGTTCACTCCTGTGGCATACCGAAGGTAAAGGCAGTGAAGACATCGGCGTTCATCAATTTTGGCGTTATGCGGTCGAAAGCGGCGATTGGATTGACCCCCGCCGCCCTGGTCGGTTCAGTGCCGTCCTGCCGCGAAGTCCGCTGTCCTACACCGGCGTTTTGCTCAAAATCCGCTGGCTCGTCCGGGTACGGCTGTTCTTGGCAGACGGCAGAGAAGCAGCAGAGGATTTGGCGTTTATGCTCGGCAACTTGCCGGACGTGCGGACGTTGAAACCGGTAAAATAATTAACCGGCAAACGTCAACAGCAGCGATGCTGCCGCGACGCACGCCGTTTCCGTCCGCAGGACTCTTGCTCCTAAATCCAACGGTTGAAAACCGAGTTGTAATGCCGTTTCCACTTCCTTGCCCGTAAAACTTCCTTCGGGTCCGACCAGCACGGCAATTTTCTGCGGCAGCGGTTTGCTCAACAGTTGATTTGCTGTGATTTGCCCCGCTTGTCCCAGTGAAACCGGATGCAAAATCAATTTCGTCAAGTTGCCGTCTTGTTCCAGCAGCGTGTTATATTGTTCTAATGTCAATTCCTCGGTAATGTCCATCAGAACGTTTCGTCCGCACTGTTTTGCCGCCTCGATAACATAACGTTTCAGTTTCGCGATGCCGTTGTCTGTCGCTTTGACAACGCTGCGTTCCAATGCAAGCGGTACGAGCCGGGCAACGCCGAGTTCGGCTAACTTTTCCGCGAGAAACCGCTGCCGGTCGCCCTTCGGCAGTGCCGTTGCAACGCTCAACCGCAACGGCGATTCAATGGTGTCGGCAATCCGTTCCGTAATTTGAACGGCGATAGTGTTTTTCTGAACGGCTTCGACAACACCGTTGTATGAAAATCCGGTACCGTCGAAAAGCACAATTTCATCGCCGGTCTTACCCCGCATTACATTGCGGAAGTGATGCGCTTCATCGCCGCCGAGTATTGCAGTACCGCCGGTCAGTGTTGAAATATTCGGGTCAATATAAAACCGTTCACTCATATCAGGTAAATCCTAAAAATTATTTTTTACCCCAAAAATGTAAAAAAATGAAGGAAGTTTTTCTTTTTAGGAAGAATTTTAGAACCTCCCGCTGTGGAAAATTCGGTTCAGCGGCGGAACTTGTCATATTGTATCAACGCCGCCGCGGTTAGAATTGCAGCCGAACCGGCAAACACAGAAGTCCAAAGGAAAAATTCGGTTAAAGATATTTTCGTATAAAATTGTAAAACGGCAGCGGCGGTCATTCCGAATACGGCACCGCAGATTGCTTCGACAACAGGATAGCGGATGCTAATCGGTGCTTTGCAGTCCCGGCACTTTCCGCCGAGCATTATCCAGCCGAAGACCGGAACATTATCGTACCAGCGTATCGGATGTCCGCACTTCGGACAATGCGACGGCGGATTCGACAAACTCTTTCTCAGCGGCAGCCGATAGACGGCAACGTTCAGGAAACTGCCGATACACGCTCCGAAAAACGCAAACCAAGCAATCAAAAACGGTCGGACAATCGGGTCAAGGTCTGCCATTAGGGAATTGATAGTGAATAGCGGATAATGAATAATGAACAACTATTCACTATTCATTGTTCATTGTCAATTATCAATGACTGCGATTCTCGGTGCCGGTATGATGGGAACAGCAATCGCCGCCGCCCATTTGCGCTGCGGTCTGCCCGTAGCTCTTTGCGACTCTGTGCCTGCCGCTTTGCTCAACGCTAAAAAATATCTGAACGAAAATAAACTCATCACGTTCAGCGAAAACCTCGCCGATGCCCTGCAATGTCCGGTTCTTATCGAAACGATTACTGAAAAGTTAAAAGCGAAACAGAAACTCTATAAGAACATTGTGAATGTTTTCACGGAAGAAAAACCGGGACGTTCACGACACGTCCCGCTCGTATTTAGCAACACATCAACGATTTCGATAACCAGTTTAGCCGCAGGGCTGCCGCCGGATTGGCAAAGAAATTTCTGCGGCTTTCACTTTTTTCATCCTGTCAGGGAAAACCCTGTCATCGAAATTATTGCCGGTAAAGAAACCGCCCCGGAAACGGCGGAGTTTGCCGTTCAGTACGCCCGGCAGTTGAACAAGCAGCCGATTTGCGTCGGCGACGGTCCCGGCTTTCTCGTGAACCGGATTTTGAACGGTTATCTGTCGGCTGCGCTGCAACTGCTGGAAGGCGGCGAAAGTGTTGAACGGATTGATAATGCGGCGGTTCACTTCGGGATGCGAATGGGACCGTTTCGGATAATGGATGAAATCGGTCTCGACGTGGTGTTTCACAGCGGTTGGGTGCTGCACAAAGCGTTTCCCGACAGGGTACCACAATCACAGACACTTGTCCGATTGGTGGAACAAGGACGCCTCGGCAGCAAAACGGGCAGCGGCTTTCGGAATAATTCCGAATTCCAAATTACGAATTACGAATCGCAGTTGACCGAAGACGAAATTGTCCGCCGGTTGACTGCCCCGATGTTTGATGAAGCGCGGCGTTGTGTTGCGGACGGCATTATCAACAGCATTGCCGTTGCGGAGTTTGCGATGGTTAATGCGCTGGGGTTTCCAACTCGTGAATGTATGTTGTCAAACTTTGATTAGCACACGCCGCAACTGCCGGATGAGCAAAGACACGAACACGTTTCACATAATCGTCAAACTGTTCTTTTGCCATCGCCCGGACAACCGGCGATATGTCCTCCAACTTCCGGTATCGGTGCGTTTTCGGTTCATACACATCAATTTTAATTTCGACTTCCTTTTCGACCGGCGGTGCGTCTATAAGAATTGTGTTAGCGGCGGAATTTATTCCGCATAACCGGGCAAGTTCCGCCGCTAATCCGCAAAGTTGCCGGTACGGTTTGCCCGCCAACTTGCGGTAAATTTCATTCTGGTCGAGAATACTGAATTGGGCAACCTGTTTGTACAGCACCCGCCGCTCGCCGAACAGCCCTTCCGCCAGCACTTCGCACGGTTCGTTCTTCGCCGCCTGCCGAAAACATCGGATTGCCTCGTCCTCCGTACAATGCAATAACCGCTCAAAATCAATTTTGCCCGCTTGATGCAGTTCCCAAACCAGCCGTTGCAGCATACTCGTCGCTGCCCGAACGGTATGGTGCCAATACACTTCACTGAACATAACGTACCGGGCAAAAATCATCAGTTCCGCCGCCGTTTTGCCTTTTTCGGTAATTGCCAAGCCGTCGCCAACTTCGTTCAGGCAAAGCGAACCGATGAGCCGCTGCGGGTCGAAGTTGCGCCCATAGGGAACGCCGCAGTGCAAACTGTCCCGTTCGAGATAGTCCATCTTGTCGATGTCAATCGGACCGGAAAGAATCGAATGGAGCAGCGTGTTAGCCGGCGGGATTTGCCCTTCGTGATTCAATAACTGTACAATTTCTTCCGGTTCAATGTTCCAACCGTTCCGTAAAACATTTGCTAATTCCGGTTCGTTCAGGAAAACGGCTGCTTGTTCTTCGTGGTGCGGCAGTTCTTCGATGCGGATGTCTTCCAACGGATGGCAGAACGCCCAATGTCCGATGTCGTGCAGCAGTGCCGTTACGATAAACACTTCGGCATTGTGTTTGCTTACCGTTTCGGCAAACCGCGGCACCGCTGCCAAACGTTTAAGAAACAACAGAGCGAGGCGAAAAACACCAAGGGAATGTTCAAACCGGGTGTGCCGGGCAGCAGGATAGACAAGAGAGACGAGACCAACTTGCCGGATAGACGCTAACCGGCGAAATGCTTTGGTGTCAATGATACGGCGGACACGTTCGGTAAGCGGGACGTTCAGTTCCGGCGGAATCCGAACGGACGCGCTGTACGAATCGAGACAGGCAATTTCAGGAATGGTCAGCATCGGGCGGAATAATCTTTCTTGAAAATGACAAAACGTATGCTATAACACCGCAAGTTGCCGTTCGGGGGAACGGGTTTCCTGAACCGGACGGCAGAACAAGTTCAGTCACAATTATAGCATAAACTGTCAGAAAGGTTATTTTTTTATTCCGGCGTTAACAATCCGAAGCGTTCCAGCCGGCGGTATAACTTCGGGCGCGTTAAACCGAGTTCCTCCGCCGCCTTCGCCTTGTTGCCGTGAAAACGCCGAAGCACTTTTTCCAACAATGCCCTCTCCTGCTCTTCCAAAAATTGTTCCAATTTGATTTTCCGTTCCTTCTTGACCGGATGCGATGCTGCATCAAGAGCATAATGTACAGTTAACGGTAAATCAGAAAATGAAACCAACTGCGAGGAAGCCGACCGGTGAGCAGCGGCAACGCACTGTTCCAACTCCGCAACGTTGCCCATCCAATCATACCGGCACAATGCGTCCAGTGCTTCCGACGTAAAACCGCTGTGCTGCTTTTGGATATCCTTATTATTCTCTTCCAGAAACATCTGCGCAAGAACCGGTACGTCTTCCTTCCGGTTCCGCAGCGGCGGTAAATCAATCCGAACCGTTCCGAGAACCGCCGGAAAAGCCGGATGATTCGTCCAGTGTTCCGGTTTAAGTGTTGATGTTGCAATGAGCCGCAGATGCGGCTGCGCTGCCGCCGTCAAATCGACAAACAGCGGAAACAGCGATGCCGGTATTGCGTCTGCGTCTTTCAACAGCAAGGTATGCCGCTGATTTTCCTCCGGTCGGTACTGCTTTTGAAACGCATACACCGTTGCCGCTAACAGTTCATTGTCAAGCACTTTGCAATCGCCCGGCACGAGTGCGCCGGGCGGGTCGCAACTTTGTCCGTAATGAATTGCCGACGCGAGGTGTTCTTTACCCGTCCCCGGCTCGCCGGTAATTAACACCGAAACGTTCTGTTCAACCGCCAGCCGCGCCAGCCGCCGGTTCCGCTGCATCGCCGGAGAAACACCGATGATTTTCTCCCAATGGAACCGTCCTGCCTGACGGCGGCGGAACGAAAGAACCGCCTGATGAAGTTCCAGTGCTGCCTCTTGCTGCGCTGATTGCGCCGGTTCCGTCAGCGGCGAGTACGGCGGTGCATCGTGTCCGTCAATGAAAACCAGAACGCCGCCGGGTTCTAATGGAATGTACTCAGCATAGCGTTTGCTTTGCGCTGTAATGCGGTCGATTGTCAAAAGAATCCGGCAGCGTTTCTTCTCTTGCAGCACTTCCGGCGGCGGTGCCAATGCGGCGGCAGCAATTTCATACTTCAACCGCGAAGATGCTCCGCTATACCGGAGTTGCTGTCCGACCAACTGTTCCGCCGGACAATCCGTCCAATCCGCCAAATACTTGTTGCAGAAAATCATCACCGCTTCATTGTCCAGCACAAACAACGGCTGCTGAACGTTTTGCAAGAATTTTTTCAGTTGCGGACGATGCGGTGATTTCATTTTTATTTACGCCGCCGATGAACCGCGGTACAAACACCTGCGGTTAACATACCAACGCCGAACATCAACAGAGCGTTGCCGGTTCCGGCGTTGAATCACTCACTTCCGGCAGACGTTCGGTGCCGTATAAGTTGAATATGTATTCCAAACCGGTTCCTTCCAACGTAATGGGAATGAATGCGACTAGTTACCGCCTCATTGTCGGCAAACGGGGCGTAATTGTCAAGGGACAGCCCCCCATAATTTTTTGATTTCTTTCCTTCCTTTTTTTCATAACACCGTTATAACCGGACCAAAGAACAATATCTTGCCCTACGGAAATTCTTTGATGAGAACATTGACGATTTCTTTCGCTTTGTCCCAATCGACTTTGTTCTGCCAATACACTTTGCGTCCTTCATCGGTGATGCGGTAATACCGGCGGCGTGCGCCGGAGTCCTCCTCGCCCCAATACGATTTCACCAAACCGGCATTTTCCAGCCGGCGGAACGCCGAATACAGTGTCGCCTCTTTCAAATCGTACTGATTGTCCGTTAATGCCTGCACTCGCTTGTTAATTTCATAACCGTAAGTATCACCTTTGAGCAGATTGGCGAGAATAATCGTCTGCGTATGACCGCGAATCAAGTCCGCTGTCATAAACGACAACCTGTCCGGTTTGTACGAATGAATTTGTTCAACCATTGCGGGCTTGCGTTTCACCGTTTTTTTGAGGAGCATAATTTATTTTGCAGAGGGCAACCCCCTGCGGCTGACATTTTGCATTGCCAGACGAAGTATATCATCTGATTATGCTTATTAAACAAAATGCCGACGTTATTTTCAATATTGCCTCGCCTGCCGAAGTATTTCTTGACGTAATGCAAAAACACGAACGGTATGATACAATCGTGTTAATTGGAATGTATTTACTTGCGAACGAGCGGTTAGCGGATGAAATGTTCTTCATCGCTCGGCGAAAATGTCCCGATAAGCGGTTCGACATTCCGTTCCGCACCGGCAACATAATTGAACTCGTCCTTCGCCGCTTTTGCCAATGTCAGATTCAGCAAGTCGAGGTCGATGCCTGCCGGACACGATGCTGAACACGCCGCACAGCCGACGCAGCGTCCCGCCAAATGAAATGCCCGCAAAATGTTCCACGCAAAATTGCCCTTCAACGTTGCTGACGTATCAATCCGCACCGGTTGGTTCTTATCCGCAACGCAAACATTACAGTAGCACATTGGACAATTCTGCCGGCACGCATAACACTTGATACATCGGGAAAATTCGTTCTTCCAAAACTCGAACCGTTCGGACGGAGTCAACGCCAGCAGTTTTTCGAGTTTTTCGTATCGGGAACCGCCTGACACCGGCGGCTTTTGTGCGTCCGCCCCGAAAACGATATCGCAGTGCGGCGGCTGATGTACATCGCAGAATTGGCATTTGTATTGCCGCTCTTTGCCGCGTTCCTGCACGCCGAAACATTCGACACCGATTGCGGTCATCTCATTCCGGTCGATTTGTTTTTCAATTTCAAGAACTGCCAACGCTTTTGCATCGCAGCCCTTGACGATAACCGCAGGTTTGCCGATTTTCTTGATTTCCTGCCGTTTCAGATAACAGGTAAGATTGGCGGTACACTCATCGTTCCAGAGAAGTTTGTCTGTCTGTTCCGGGTCGGTGATAAAGACCGCCCCTGTTGTACCGTTTTCGGTACGTCCGTAGCCGATGACGACATCAACTTTTTTTTCTGTGAGCAGTTCTTTTGCTTTTGCTTGCAGTTGGTTTTGGGTACTCATTGATATTGGGTTGAGACGAGCGGTAAATCGTAACCACCTTAAAAACAGGCATCCTTTAATTTTATCAAATGAGTTATATTATGTCAACGGACGCAGTGACGGGCGGCTGCCGATAAGGGGAGAACGTAGAGCAAGACAAAGCAGGATACTGCCGCAATCAGGATAACCTTTTTATGTTTTCTCAACCACTGCATTGAAATATCACGTTCGTTTTAGATTATTTCCGTCATTTGTTTCTTCTTCATATCGTCTATCCCATGAATCCGGTGCATAATAACTTGATGGTTTATTGAGTCGTTTTCTATACCATAACAAACAAGCCCCAAAAACAATACATCCCACACCACCTAAAATTCCGCTGAAGGAGAAGGAATCCGATATTGCACAAACTACCAACAAAATTCCTGCAATGATTATCATCCATCCATTGTAACAAAACACAGCACGCGATCTCTTATCGTATTGTTTATGGCTTAACATTATACCTGTATGTTGTTGGAGGATTGAAAAGGTGAACACAAATACAACGGTGGGGTTAAATGTATATTACATCAAATAATCCGCATAAATTGGGGCGGGACTTTCCCACCACGTTTTGGTTTCTTCATCTTCTAACTGTTGATACGTTTGCGAAAGATAGGACTTACGCAATGCATCAAAAGCGGCTGAATGTGTTCCGATTCCACAAGCATTGCCACTGCGGTTGCAGCCTTGTGGTAAATGAGCAAACGGAATAATATAATTGATTCTCGCGTGTGTAATGCCTCGTAATTGTTTGATAAGTATTCCAACACGCCGCCGCGGTCAAATTGCCGAAAGACATTTTGTCCCGACATACCCTTTTCGGCTGCATACATTTCGATGCAAAAGGTAACGAAATCGAGTTGGTTTGTGGTTAGAGACATCAATTTATAAATGTTATCATTGTATTGGATTTCGTCCATTAAGTTGATTCGTCAATGCCCGCCGGTTCTGCATTATTTGTTCCGGCAACGATTTTGTACTCAATTCTTCGATACGATTGATGGTGCCGAGCATTTCCTGTTTTAATACTGCCGGTGAATCACTTTCTAATGCTTTTCCTATCAGGGAATCGTACTGTTTTCGCAACTGTTTCCGTTCTTGATGTTTAAGCCAACAATCCCGGCAAAGAGAAGGATGCGCCCAAACGTATGTTCCTGCTTCCTCAAACCAAAAACGTTGAACTTCTTTACTCCAACAAAATTCCTCATTACATTCTTTGCAAATAAACCAAGCGTCAATATACCAATGACGCGGAACAACGGTAAAATTCTGGCGGCTTATATTGGCTTTTTTTGCTGACGATAAATCCAAACGAATAGCTCCATAAAAGAAATGTTCTGGATATTGTTTCACATCAATATCTCCGGTCATCTCATATCAACTGTGTTTTATATTGAATGGAGACATAAGAAATCTCTGTATGCGTGTCAATGTTCTTGTTTTTCAAACAGAATCTATTCACCAGATTCTTGCCTTGAACCCTTTTGGAAGTGCGGCAATTTCAACGGATTCGCCGGATTGAATGATGACGTAAATGCCTTGTTTCATAGCGTATTCCTGTACTTCTTTACGGACAACGCCGCCGCCGATAGCGGCTAAAAATTGACGATGATCGTTTCGGGCATCCGCATATTGACGGAATTTTTCCATTCGCTTGATGTGTGCTTTGACATCGCTGATAGTCAAATTCGTTTTCACTTTAACGAGAAGAGCATCGTTACCGTTTTCGAGGAATAAATCTACTTCACCGGCAATACCAAGCGATTTGTTTTCAAATTCATATCTTCTGGAACTGCCGGAAAAGGTATAGCCCAATGCCTGAAACTTCCGAACGATTCCGCCTTCGACCATAGTTTCAACAAGTTCGCCGATGCGGTCGCCAAGTTCGGCAATTTTCTTGTTCGTTTCCTTAATCTGCTGAGCCGTCTCCTGTATTTTTCGGTCAGTATCCTGCATAGACGCTCGAATCTCTAACCATTCCGCAGCGGATTTTTCTTTGGACAGAAGAAATTCTTCTCTGGAAACACGGATTGCTTCCATCAGTTGTTCGTAAGTGAGAACGGCGGAAGGTGTTGTTTGAATAC
>JAISJZ010000291.1 GCA_031261125.1 Planctomycetaceae bacterium
GGTGAATTGCGGTACCTGGAAACGATTGAAGCGGCAATCACTGCAGCGGAAACAGGACACGTCGTGTTCGGTACACTTCACACGTCCAGTGCTGCCGGTACGATTAACCGTATTATTGACGTGTTTCCCACGAACCAGCAGGACCAGATTCGGACGCAGTTGTCAACGTCTATCATCGGGATTTTGGCGCAGCAGTTGCTGCCGCGGATTCAAGGCGGGCGGGTGGCTGTTTATGAAATGCTCGTGGTAACATCGGCTATTGCGAACCTGATTCGGGAGAACAAGACGTTCCGTATTACGTCGTCGATTCAGACGGGACATAAACTCGGTATGCAGTTGTTGGATGACCATTTATTCCGATTGTGGAAGGAGAAGGTCATTCCGAAGGAGGAGGCAATTACCAAGGCGAACATTCCTGATGCGCTGGCGGCAAAAATGCTGGCGTGGGAGCGGGGCGAAGTGATGCTGGACGGCGAAGAGGCGGCAGAAGGCGAAAATCCCGATGAGGAGAGCGGTGGCAAACCGAAACGAAACCCGAAGATTAAGTACATTTAACGTTCAGCCCGCTTGCCGGCAAGCGGAAGACAAGACAACAAAACGGAAAAACTATCAACTGACAACTACTAATGGCATTACGTCGCCTCGGACAGGTCTTCGTTGACCTCGGTTTTATTGACGAAGAGCAACTCGAATTGCTCCTCGAAGAACATTTGCAGCGGCACGGCGAAAAAATCGGCGAAACGGCAATCTCAATGGGATTTGTCAACGACGACCAAGTTGCCGTCGCACTGGCGGAACAACTCGGTCTGCAAGTCATCGGGCTTGCCGATTTAACGATTCCGCCGGAAGTCCTTGCGCATTTGACCGAACCGATGGCGCAACTGTACAAAGTAATTCCGGTGAGTTTCCGAAACGATATTCTCACCGTGGCAATGTGTGAACCGCAGAACATTGTGGTTCTCGATGAGTTGCGCAACTTTCTCGGCTATGAAATCCGGTCAGTTGTAACAACGCCGAAAGACATCGAGAACTCCCTGACGCGGTACTACGCTTCGGATGTCGAAAGCGTTGAATCGCTTATTGCCGATATGGAGAAAGACAAGTCGCTGAAGGAAGCGGCGCAGGCATTGGAGTCCGGTTCCGTTGATTTGGCAAGCATCGAAGCGTTGAGTGAATCGGCTCCGGTGCGCAAACTGCTCAATATGGTGTTCCTGCTCGGCATCAGAGACCACGCCAGCGACTTGCACTTCGAGCCGTTTGAAGAAGAATTCAAAATCCGAATCAAAGCAGACGGAACACTGTACGAAATGGTTCCGCCGCCGAGACATTTGGCATCGGCAATCACCACCCGTATCAAAGTGATGGCGAACCTCGACATCGCCGAACGCCGCCTTCCGCAGGACGGACGTATCCGTTTGACCGTCGGCGGACACGCGATTGACTTGCGGGTCAGTGTCCTGCCGACACTGTTCGGCGAAAGTGTTGTATGCCGGATTTTAGATAAGTCCGTCGTGATGCTGGACTTGAATAAGGTCGGAATGGACCCGGTATTGCTTCGGGAATTCCGAAAAGCGATTGAAAGACCAAACGGAATTATTTTGGTAACCGGTCCGACGGGTTCCGGCAAAACGACGACGCTGTATGCCGCATTAAGCGAACTGAATGTCGTTACCGACAAATTGATGACAACGGAAGACCCGGTGGAATACGATATTGACGGTATCGTTCAGATGCCGATTGATGCGGACATCGGCAACACGTTTGCACAATGTTTGCGCTCGATTTTACGGCAAGACCCGGATATTATTCTCGTCGGAGAAATTCGGGACAGGGAAACGGCAGAAATTGCGGTGCAGGCATCGCTGACGGGACACTTGGTATTCAGTACGCTTCACACAAACGATGCGCCGAGTACCATAACCCGGATGAAAGATATGGGGATTCCGTCGTTTTTGATTACGGCGACGGTGCAGGCAATTTTAGCCCAGCGGCTGGTGCGGACAATTTGCAAGGACTGCCGGGAGCAATATACGCCTACGCCGGAACAGTTGGCGGAATTGGATTTAGACCCGGCAGCGATAGCAGGTAAACCGTTTTTCCGCGGACGCGGCTGTGTAACGTGCAACAACACCGGCTACAAAGGACGGACGGCAATACACGAATTTATGCTCATCAACGATGAGATTCGGGCGTTAATCAATGCCGGTGCGTCGGCGGCGGACTTGCGGGATGCGGCGGCACGCAACGGAATGGTTGTACTGCGGGAAGCAGGAATGCAAAAGATTTACGAAGGACTGACAACGATTGACGAAGTCGCACGCGAAACCGTCGTCGATTGAACATAAACTACCCACTATCCACTATCCACATACTTCCGATGCAAAAATTCAAGTTTGAAGCGATTGACTCGAAAGGGCGGGAAATCAAGGACATCACCGAAGCCGCAACGGAGGAGGAAGCCCAGGCGACAATACGTCAAATGGGTTTCCACGTTACAAAAATTGCGGTCTATAAAGAACGCAAAGCAAAAGCAGCACAAAAAGGTGCCGACGGCAAAACGTTCTCTTTCGGCAGCGTTAAGTCGAAGAAGTTGGTTGTCTTCACCCGGCAACTGTCGATTTTGCAGGATGCCGGTCTTCCGATTCTGCGCTCGCTCAACATCCTGAAAAATCAGGCGAAACCGGGCGCACTGCGGAACAACCTGATTGATGTTATCGACGAAATCGAAAGCGGTTCGAGTTTATCCGAAGCGATGGCGAAGTGTCCGCGGGCGTTTAACCGGCTTTACGTCAATATGATTAAAGCCGGCGAGGCGGGCGGTGCGCTGGAAACCATTTTGCAGCGTCTTTCCGAATTTTTGGAAGCATCACAGTTGTTGAAAACCCGTATCAAGTCAGCGTTAACCTACCCGGTTGCCGTTGTCTTCTTTGCGACAGCAATTTTGACGTTCATTATGATTGCGATCGTGCCGAAATTCGAGGCAATTTTCAAGGACTTCGATACCGAACTGCCGACAATGACGCTGGTTCTCATCACGGCATCGAATTTGATTGTCAAGTATTTTTATCTTATCCCGCTGCTTCCGTTTTCGATTTGGCTTTTGGTAAAACTGACAACGAGTTTCGAGTACGGCCGCTTCGGCTGGAACTTATTCCTGTTGAAGTTGCCGGTGTTCGGGGCGTTGGTCGAAAAAACAACTGTTGCCCGTTCCACAAGAACGTTAGGAACGTTGGTTACGTCAGGTGTTCCGATTTTGGAATCGCTGCACATCACCAAAGAAGCGAGCAACAATGCCGTGTTTGAATTGATGTATCAAAAGGTGTTGGAAGCGATTCGGGACGGCGATACGATTGCCAACCCGATGAAACAGTACAGTAAGCCGCCGTTCCATTTCGGGGGTTTGGCTTATATGACGTTTTTTATGCCGGGTTTCGGGGCGTTGATTTATCTGATGAAACTGAACGGACGCGTGATGGACGATATGGTCGTCAATATGATAGATGTCGGTGAAGAGACGGGCGAATTGGATACGATGTTGTACAAAGTCGCGGACACTTACGACCAAGAAGTGAAAGCGGCAACGGAAGCGTTGATGAGTATGCTCGAACCGCTGCTCGTGATTTTCCTCGGCGGTATCGTCGGCTTTATTGTTATTGCGTTGTTTATGCCGCTGATTAAACTCATCACAACCCTGTCCGGGTGATGGCGGGCGGACGACGAGCCGGGGGCGTTAGTCCCCCGTATGAAAGGAAAAAACGATGCAGCCGTTACCGCCGTTGGTTTACGAAATTCGGGACAAAATCCTGAACTGTATTGAAGTTGAACGAATTTACTTGTTCGGCTCCTATGCTTACGGTACGCCGCACAAGGACAGTGATTTTGATTTTTACGTCGTCCTGCCGGACGATTGTCCGATGAAACCGATGGATGTAATGCTGAAAATCGGACGAAGCATCGGACACACAAATTTTATTCCGGTGGATATACTTGCTAACTATAACAGCCGTTTTGATGAGTTAAGCCGATTGCCAACAATAGCCGGAACGATTTTCCAAAAAGGAATTATACTGTATGAGCGACCAGAACCTTGTTAAGCAATGGTTTCGGATAGCAAATAGCGATTTGAAGATAGCCCGCCGCTGTCTTGCAGAAGCAGATGACGGTGTATGGGTGAATACTGAACCGGAAATAGCGTGTTTTCATTGTCAGCAAGCCGTGGAGAAAGCGTTAAAAGGTTTTTTGGTTTTTTATGAAATTGACCCGCCGAAGATACACGATTTGAAAGTTTTGTGTGAAATGGCAATACCGTATGAACCAATGTTTGAGCAATTCCTCGGAGTATGTTCTGACATAATGCTTTATGCGGTTCGGACTCGTTATCCTGATGACGTATTTATCATTGACGATGAAACCGCAAACCAAGCAATCGTTGACGCTCAAACAATTTTTGATTTTTGTAAAACAAGAGTGAACCCCGTTTCATAGAAAACATTTAGCCGCCGAGTTTGTCCCGCCGGTGTTAACAAATAAAACATTCACATTAAGGAGACCGGATATGAACTATCGCAAAGCATTTACCCTTGTCGAACTGTTGGTCGTCATCACGATTATCGGCATTTTGTCGTCGCTCATCACTGCCGGTGTAATGGGAGCGATGCGTTCGGCAAAGCAAGCCCGGATTAAGATGACAATGGGGCAGGTCGAACTTGCTCTCGAACAGTACAAGAACAAGTACGGCGAATACCCGCCGGATTGGTCCGACCAAAAAGCCGTCCTCCGCCACGTCAAAAAACGATGGCCCCGGTTTGTATTCACCACGACGACGGACGAAAACCAGTACATTGAATTCTGCTCTTTGCTCTACTATGCGTCAGGTTGGGACCCCAGACACGGCAATTCCTATACACCGGAAGATATGGCGTTTGCAGGCTCGCTTCCCTTTTGGCTCGGCGGTTTGCCGAATGATGCCAGAGGTGTTCGATATAATACAACGAATTCAAGATACGAACGTATCGAGAATGACGGCTCTTTCACAACCGTCAACCTTACCGACCCTCAACCGAATTGGAACAATAAGGAACTGACTTCCCTCATTGGATTTTCCGCAAATCCGGCGAACCCGTTTGATGTCGGTACGAAGGCGAACCGACCTTCGTTGGAAGAACCGACGATGGAATTTGAAGTCGGTAAAAATTTAGCAATCTTTGTGCGGAACCCGAACCCGGATAATGTTAACGGGGACCGTTGTACCGCAGTGGCTTTTATTGACAGCGGTCCGATTGTATATTTCAGAGCATCATCAGCACAAGGGGAACCGTTCGCTTACCGTGTTCCTGCGAACAGCGACGGCACTTGGAATAGTCCCGGTAATTGGTACGGTAATTTATTCTCCAACAACACGGTTGGTGCTGACGGAAAAGACCGGTTTAAGACGCTTTGGAATAGAGACCAGTACGACAATAATAAAGACGGTTTCGGTTACAGGTTTGCACGAAATGAAAGTGCCGGATTAACACGGTTCTATCCCGGTATTGCTTGCCCTTATCTGCAAAAAGGCAATTATAACAGTGCCAATGACGGTAATAGCAATGTGTATTTTAATCCGAAGAGTTATCAACTCGTCCATCCCGGTTTGGACGGCAAGTTCGGCGGTTGGCTGCCAAACGGTATTTATGGTAATGCAAGTAAAGGCGGTGAAGGACGCGGTGCGGATTTAGCGACCGGCAACGGTGTAACGCAGTTTGACTTGGACAACATCGTGAACTTCGGCGACGGTGCGACGCTGAAGAGTTTGTTGCCGTAAGCAAAGTACATTTAGCC
>JAISJZ010000293.1 GCA_031261125.1 Planctomycetaceae bacterium
GGCGTTCGGGAGAAGCCGATAATGCACAGCGGTTCCGGCAGCCGCTTTTTGAGAAAGAGGTTGTACAATGCCGGTATGAGTTTGCGGCTGGTTAAATCGCCGGACGCACCGAAAATAATAAAAGAGTTCATTGTGAATTGTTGAAGATGAATGATACCACAAATACACCGCGGAATCGGCGGCTAAACATCTATATTTTCAGCGTTGCGAAATAATCATCGACCGTTTCTGCCCTGCGGATTTTTTGTACCGTACCGTCTTCCTGTACCAGAAATTCGGCACAGCGGAGTTTGCCGTTGTACTGAAAACCCATTGCGTAGCCGTGCGCCCCCGTATCGTGAATTGCTAATATATCGCCGATATTTATCTTCGGCATTACTCTGTCAACGGCAAACTTGTCGCAGTTCTCGCAAAGGGAACCGACAATGTCAACGGTTTCCGATTGCCCTTGTTGACGCTGCGGGCTGTTATTCAGTACCGTGATATGATGATATGCGCCGTACATTCCCGGTCGCATCAGGTTTGCCATACACGCATCAACGCCGATGTAGTGCTTGTAAGTGTTCTTCTCGTGAATGACCCGCGTTATCAACACTCCCGCTTCCGCTGCGACTAAACGCCCGGACTCCGTAAAAATCTTCAAGCCGTTCAATTCGCTCGGCACAATTAACTTTTCGTATTCCGCTTGAATTCCCTGCCCGATATTTATCAAGTCCAGCGGTTTGTCCTCCGGTTTGTACGCAACACCGAAACCGCCGCCGAGGTTCACGAATTCAATTTTTACACCGGTCCGCCGCAAAATGTCCAATGCCGTTTCAAACATCATTCGGGCGGTCTGAACGAAGAACGATTTGTCCAGCAGATTCGACGCAACCATTGTGTGAAGCCCGAAGTGTTTCACCTCGTTCCGCCCCGCCGCCTGGCAGCGGGCTAACAACGGATACGCATCAAAAATCTGTTCGGTTGTCAAACCGTATTTTGCATCCACCGGATTACCGATGATGCTGCTTTCGACTTCCCGCAACGGTCCCGGATTCCAGCGGAAACACAACGTTTCGGGAAAACCGGCGCATTTCTCCAAAAACGGAATATGTGTGATGTCGTCCAGATTGATAACGGCACCGAGTTGTTTCGCTTTGACAAACTCTTCCGCCGGCGTGTTGTTTGATGTGAACATAATGTCTTCGCCGGTGATGCCGCAGCGTTCGGACAACAGCAGTTCCGGCAGCGAAGAACAGTCCGCACCGAGTCCTTCCGATTTCAGAATTTTCAAGATTACCGGGTTCGGATTTGCTTTGACGGCGAAGTATTCTTTGAAACCGCTGTTCCACGCAAACGCCTGCCGGAACAGCCGGGCTTGCCGCCGCAGCGTCCGCTCATCGTACAAGTAAAACGGGGTCGGGTACTGTTCCGCTAAACGTTCAATCAGTTCACCGTCAAACGGCAAGGTCTTCATCAGGTGAACCTCCACGGACGTTTGCGTTTGATGTCTGATTTAAGAATATCCATACAGATATTCACGTCGTCAACGATTTGGAAGTCATACATACCGACGCAGATGAAGTCCGCACCGGATTCAAACGCGAACCGAAAGCCGTCTTGCGGGCGAATGGCACCGGCAGCAAGGACTTTGAATCCAATCCACGGCTGCGGCAGCGAGTTCATAAACTCAATCGTTTCGTCCGGTTTGCGGCAGAACACATTGTCCTGCTCCGATTTGTCTTCCATCCGCGACCAGTAATTGCCGCTGTGAATCGTCTTCATCCAGAAGTCCGGCACAATCCCTTTTTCGACGCACGCTTTAATCGTTTCAATCCGGTGTCCGCCGAGTCCGACAACGGCTTCTTCTTTGCGCATCCGATCAACGAAAGCGGCAATTTCGTCGAACTTGCCTTCCCGCACCAATTGGTCGTTCGTTTCACCTTGGATGTAAGCAGCATCCGCCCCTTTTTCGAGACAATCCAACGCCCCGTCCAGCGAGGAACAGTCGGCGATGTAGTGCATTTTGCCGTCCGCCTTTTCCCAGTAGTCGGTCATAATGCCGATGTGCGAATGATGACCGAGATACGCATTGACACCGCACGCTTCGCCCATCTTGAATGTGGCGATGATTTTATCCCGCGTATGATACGCTTTGACAAGGTCGGAGACATACGTCAGGTCGCGGGAGTGCGCCCAGCCGCCGATGAGATTGCCGCCCATTATGATTCGGCTCAACTCGATGCCCTTGATGGTTTTCTTTTCCATCGGCGTTTTTAAGTCCTTGAATTTCGCCCAGTTGGTGTTTTTTCGGGACGCGCCGGACAGGGCATCGGCTTCGGTGTCTTGGGGGGGGGCAGCGGCGGCAAGCGTTTGAGCGAGGACTTCGTCTTCATAACTTAAAAACGTTCCTGCTGCCGTTAATGCAGCACCGCCGGCAAACATTGTGCCGAGCAGTTCGCGCCGATTCGGATTCTTCGGTTTATCGTTCATTGTTGTTCTCCGCGGTTTCCCCAAGGAAACCGGTTAAAAGTTAACCGCACCGTCTCGTTGTACCATATTATTTTGTTTCGGAAAAGGGGGAAAAGGGTGAAAAAACGGCAAAAGATGTACGTTTCGTAACATTTGATATGGTATAATGCCGTTTTGTGTCCGCGTTCCTTATTTTCCGTTCGTCCGATGTCCGAAACCAAAACCGTTTATATTCTCGATTCTCACGGCTTGCTGTATCAACTGTTTCACGCTCTGCCGCCGATGACTTCGCCGCAGGGCGAACCGGTCGGTGCACTTTACGGCTTCACGCGGGAAATTTTCAACATTATCGAAAAACAGAGACCGGATTATCTGTTTTGCGCTTTCGACAAACACGCGCCGACGTTCCGCAGTGAAATTTATGCCGATTACAAAGCAAACCGGTCGGCAATGCCGGAGGATTTGCGTCCGCAGATTGAAACGGCGCAGGAGATTTTAGCGGCGTTCAACATTCCCGTTCTTGCAATGGACGGATACGAAGCGGACGACATTATGGCAACGCTATGCGCCGCGGAATCGGCGGCTAAACAAATAACTCTCGTTTCTTCCGATAAGGATTTACGGCAACTGATTAGTGAAAATGTTTCGCTGTACAGTCCGCGGAAAGGAGCATTTTACAAAACAGAGGACTTGCTCAACGACTGGGGCATCACGCCGCAGCAGGTCGTTGACTATCAATCCCTCGTCGGTGATTCAACGGACAACGTACCGGGCGTTGCCAAAATCGGACAGAAAACCGCAACGGAATTGTTGCAGCAGTTCGGCACTCTCGAAGGAATTTATGATAACGTCAACGAAATTACGGGCAAGAAAAAGGAGTATCTCATTGCCGGTAAGGATAATGCGTTTTTGAGCCGGCAACTGGTGAAACTCAAAGGCGATGTACCGGTACAAATTGAATGGAGAGAATACACCGGTTTCGATACGGAAACGTTAAGAGCGTTGTTGCAGCGGTTTGGGTTTAAGTCGCTGATGGAAAAATTGACAATACCGTTAACTGTTGACGGCAAGCCGTCAACGGCGAACAATGTTGTTTATCATCTCGTTGATACCGCCAAAGCGTTTGATGAATTTTTAACGCAACTTATTGCACAAAAAGAGTTTGCGTTTGATACAGAAACGGCACCGCTGGAACCGCGGTTTGAAGCAACGATGCCGCGGTACACCGTTCCCGTTGGTCTGTCCTTCGCTTGGAATGATGCCGAAGCGTTTTACTTGCCGTTCCGCGGTCCGCTGGGGGCAAACGTTCTGAAACAAGAACTTGTTCTGGAAAAACTGCGTCCGGTTTTTGAAAATCCGAACGTCGGCAAAATTGGGCAGAACATTAAGTACGATTCGGTAGTGCTGCGCAATGCGGCGGATATTAAAGTCAACGGCATTGTGTTCGACACGATGCTGGCGGATTACGTTCTGCACCCGGACGAAACGCATAACCTTGATGATTTAGCGCAGCGGTACCTGAACCACACAACGATTAAGATTGACAAGTTAATCGGCACCGGTAAAAAACAGAAGCGTATGGATGAAGTGCAGACCGATGTGATAGCGGAGTATGCCGGTGAAGATGCACTGATTGCGTGGAAACTGTATAAACATTTAGCCCCAGCCGCTTGCGGCAGGTTGTTCAACATTGAATTACCGCTTGTTTACGCGTTGACCGAAATGGAAGTTGCCGGTATTACCGTTAATGCGGACGTTCTGAAACGGCTTGGACAAAAACTGTCAGAGCAACTTGAAACGCTGGAAGAAGAGATTTACGAATTGGCGGGGCATCAATTTAACGTTGCGTCTCCGAAACAGTTAGGCGTTGTGCTGTTCGATGAACTTGGTTTGAAGACCGTGCGAAAAACGAAGACCGGGCAAAGCACCGATATTGAAGTGTTGGAAGAATTGGCATCGGAACATCCGCTGCCGGAAAAAATCGTGCGGCACCGAACGCTGTCGAAGTTGAAAGGGACTTACGTTGACGCACTGCCGCTGCTGATTCATCCGAAGACGGGACGGATTCATACGTCGTTCAATCAGATTGTAACGGCAACGGGACGGTTAAGTTCGAGTAATCCGAATTTGCAGAACATTCCGGTTCGGACCGCGGAAGGCAAAGAAATCCGTAATGCGTTTCGACCGGGGGCGGGATTCGATTATTTGCTGTCCTGTGATTACTCGCAGATTGAATTAAGAGTGCTTGCTCATTTTTCGCAAGATGAAACGTTATGTGAAGCGTTCCGCAACGGTGAAGACATTCACGCACGGGTTGCGCAAGAATTGTTCGGTATTAGCGGCGGCACTTGTCCCGCAGATGCCCGCCGCGCTGCCAAAGCGGTCAACTTCGGCGTGATTTACGGACAGACGGCGTTCGGTTTGTCGAAGCAGTTGGGCATCGACCAGAAAGAAGCGCAGAAATTCATCGACACCTATTTTGAACGGTACAGCGGAATCAGGGCGTATCTTGATTCGATTTTGGACAACGGTATCGTCAACGGTTATGTCGAAACGCTGTATGGACACCGGCGTTATTTTCGGCAGGATACAATCCGCAAGGAACGTAAAGGTTCACTCAATCAAGCGGAGCGGATGGCGGTCAACACGGTCATTCAAGGAACGGCGGCGGATTTGATGAAACAAGCGATGGTGCGGTTGCAGTCAAGTGCCGGCTATCGGCTGCTCTTACAAATCCACGATGAACTTGTGTTTGAAGTAAAAGCGGAGTGCGCCGAAGAGTTGGAACGTACCGTTATCGAAACGATGGAGTTGGGACAGCCGCTGCGAGTACCGCTCGTTGTCGATGCGGAATTGGATAAACATTGGAATTAAAAAAGGATTTCAAGTCAACCGGGACAGCGGGATTCACAGAATCCCGCTCGTGTTGTCTCATATTAACCTACGTTCGGAATGTCGAACCCCTTTCGGCGTTCACGGGCAAGGAACTTCTGCGATTCGGTATCGCCGGTTGTTTCCGTTTTTGCATCCCATTGGATTTCTTTGCCGACCCCCAGCCGGGCGGCAATCGTACAAAGATGACATACGTTCATCGTTTGCAGATGTGAATACACATCGGACACCGGCAAACCGCCTTCCTTGATGCAGCGGATAAAATTGTCCTTATGTCCTTCGACCGGTTTGCCGTTGAACAGTTTAACGTAGTTCTCCCACGGCAGATTTTTTTGCAAATCTGGCATATCCCGGTACGGAACGCTGCCGTCTTTGCCGTTGAGTTTGCCGCCGATGTCCTCAAACGGTTTGCCCTTGATACGTCCGCGGCTGACGTGAATGTTGCCCTTCGTTCCTTCAAAGAGGATTCCGTTGCCGTCCTTGCTGCCGCTCACAACGTTCGCAACAACGCCGTTGGCAAACTTGACTTCAATGTCGAATTTGTGCGATGTGTTGTACTGATTGTCAAGCGTCGGATAACCGTCCTTGAACGGTACCGGATGTTCGGCAACTAACGCTTTGACACTGACCGGTCCTGTTCCTTCGGCGGTCTGATTCAATGCTTGCAGAGCATTGTCGATATGGTGTGCGCCCCAATCGGTGAACTTTCCGCCGCTGTACTCGTACCACCAGCGGTACTCGTAATGAGTCCGGCTGTGTTTTGATTGATTGTACCAATCCGTTCCCGGCGGGTTGGAAGCGATAAACTTAACGGACGGCGTTTGTCCCTGCCATAAATCCCAATCGAGTTCCGGCGGCACTTCGGCTTCGGGAATCGGACTGCAAGTCGGAGAACCGTCGATATGAATGACGACGTGTTTGACATCGCCGATGATGCCTTTTTGCACCATTAGAACGGCGGTCATAAACCGTTCGACTTCCGTCCGCTGCTGTGTTCCGACTTGGAATACTTTGTTGTACTTTTTCGCAGCCGCTCTGATGAGTTTGTTTTCTTCAATAGTCAGCGTGAGCGGTTTCTGGCAGAAGACGTGTTTTCCGGCTTGCAGGGCTTCGACGGCAATTTTCGTGTGCCAATGGTCAACGGTAACGATGGAGACAACGTCAATGTCGTTCCGTTCAAGGATTTTGCGGTAGTCCTTGTACGCATCGGCTTTTCCTTTGCCGATATTCCCGTGGTTTTTAGCGTGTTCGAGGTGCCGGCTGTCCACATCGCAAACGGCAGTGATGTCAACGAGGGAATTGAATCCTTGGGCATCGCCGGTTCCCATTGAACCGAGACCGATACAGCCCATCCGCAGTTTATCAGACGGAGCATCCGCGCGGAGCGGCTGGACGCTGGACAGGAAATAGGGCGTGATTGCTGCTGTTGCGGCAGCAGTTTTCAAAAAATGGCGGCGGGTTGTTCTGCTCATTGTAAATTTCTGAAAGAGGAAAAAGGAATGTATCAAAACGTCAGGCACATTATACCGGAAAACGAGGGTATTGTGAACCTATTGCAAATAAAAAATACCGGCGGTAGAATCACTGGACTTTAACCGGACTTGGCTGCCTATTTACGATGTCAATTTTACGATGTCAATGATGAAGAGAACACATTAACGTTTTCCCGAACCGATACGCACAACGACCTTTTTTCGTAATTTTTCACTTTAACCCCCTTGGAGTTTTACAATGAAGCAACGTTTGTTTTTCTGTTCTGTTCTTGCCGTTTCGGCAAGCGTCCTTCTGACTGCTGCGGCAGTTAAGGCGGATGTCAAACTGCCGGAAATTTTCGACTCGAATATGGTCTTACAGCAAGAGATGGACGTTCCCGTCTGGGGCTGGGCAGACCCCGGCGAAAAAGTGAGCGTGTCCTTTGCCGGTCAAACCGTTGACGCGGCGGCGGACAACAGCGGCAAGTGGTCGCTGAAACTCAAACCGCTCAAAGCGGATGCGAAACCCGCCGTTTTTACCGTCAAAGGGAAAAACGAAATCAAACTCAAAAACGTTCTCGTCGGCGAGGTCTGGATTTGTTCCGGGCAGTCCAATATGGAATGGACGATGAGCCGAAGTGCCGAGTATCAGGAGGCACTGAAAACGGTGAATAACCCGAACATTCGGCTCTTTCACGTTGTCAAAACGGCAAAGGGCGAACAGCAGGAACGTCTCATTGTCCAATCGTCCTGGAAACAGAGCAGCGAAGAGTCCATACCGGCATTTTCCGCCGTCGGTTATTACTTCGGCAGAAAGATTCAGAAGGAACTCAACGTGCCGGTCGGGTTAATCAATTCGTCGTGGGGCGGTACCCGGATTGAACCGTGGACGGCATCGGAAGGATTTCAGGCGGTACCGTCGTTGAAATCGCTTGCCGATGAAATCGCTGCAAAAGACCCGAAAAATGAATACCATAAGGAACTTGTCGCAAAGACATTAACAGAATATAGGAACTGGGTTAACGCAACCGAGAAGAGTTTAGCGGCACTCGAACCGGTCGTTCCGCCCCCGGCGTTTCCGCAGCAACTGCAACCCTATACCTCGCCGGGACAGCCGACAACGCTGTACAACGGAATGATTTATCCGTTTGTTCCGCTTGCCGTCCGCGGTGCCGTTTGGTATCAAGGCGAAGCCAATATGTCCGAAGGAATGGTCTATGCCGAAAAGATGAAGGCATTGATTCTCGGCTGGCGGAAGGTGTTTAACAATCCCGACCTTGGTTTTTATTACGTTCAACTTGCCCCGTATGTTTACGGCGGCGACCCGACACGGCTGGCAGAACTTTGGGAAGCGCAGTCCTCCGTAGAGAAAGCACTGCCGAAGACCGGACAGGCAATTATCAACGACCAAGTGAGCAACATTCGGGACATTCACCCGCCGAAAAAAGTTCCTGTCGGCGACCGGCTTGCATTGCTGGCGTTGAACCGAACATACGGCAAGACCGATGTCGTTTGTGCTTCACCGGAATTTGACCGTTTGGAAATCGACGGTAAAACCGCCGCTGTCAGTTTCAAAAATGCGAAGTCCTTAAAGACCCGCGATGGCAAAAGTCCCGATTGGTTTGAAATTGCCGGTGCCGGCGGTGTGTATCATAAAGCAGATGCCGTGATGGACGGGTTGACAATCAAGTTGACTCATCCGGCGGTTGAGAAACCGTTTGCGGTGCGGTACGCTTGGAATCAGGTAGCGGAACCGAACGTTCAGAACGAGGCGGGATTACAACTCGGTGCGTTCCGCGCCGGTGAAATTCCTGAACGCGGTACGTTCGATACGGTTGTTTCCGACGGTAAGAAGTATCAACTCGTTTATTCGTTTGACCCGACGAAACCGCAGTTGTCCAATGATAAATTGTCGTTCGTTTATAAGACGGACAAGAGCGGACAGATTACCGGCACTATCAAACGGGTCGGCTATTTTCTGTCGCTTAAACCGAAGAACGGCAAACCGCAATGGGTGTTTGTAACGATGCCGCCGCTTGACAAAGACGTGAAGAAGTTGGGCGTTCCAGTGAAGTCCATCGGCAAACGGTTCCAACAGCAAGTTAAAGATGTTGAGGTTCAATCGAATGTACCGGCGGTTGCAGCAGGAAAATTTGCGGACGGGTTCAATGTCGAGTTTTGGGACTGCAACTACGCGAATTCCAATGCGGTAAACGTCCCCGGTGCGTCCAACGAAACGCACGACTTCGGCGATGAAATTTCGCCTCAATCACCGGGCTACGGTTCAATGCAGATTCATAACTTTGCAAAAAAGCAAACCGTTTTGGCGTTCAACAATTTCTCTGCCGGTTCAGCGTGTGATACCGGTATCGGCAACTGTCCGACGGGCAATAACCCGGATTGGACATTCAGCAAGTCCGCTCAAACTTATGACGGCGGACAATTTATAATTTTCGTTGAAACGGAATAACGGGATTCCAACAGGCAGTTGGGGATAGAAATATCCTTAACTGCCCTTAACTATCTGTAAATCAAAATCGGTATCTTTCTTGGTATCTTTCTCTTTCGGTTTTTCAATGACAGGTCTTTCGGCAACGGTTTTTATCTGCGGTTTCGCTTCGGCTGCCGGTGTTTTCTCTTGTTTTCCTTTTACAACCTCTTTTTCTTTTACGGTGTCTTGCTTGCTTAATTTTTTCAGAATTTCTTCCTGCTTCCACGTTCGGGCAAACCATTGCAGAGCAGTATCCGGGTCGCGGAATACCTGCTGCCGGGCAAACAGTGTGAACGACAAAAACAGCATCAGCACCGCAGACGGATACACAGCCGTTTGAATAATGAGCATTTGCGGCGGTTCCAGCGGTGCCGGGACAACATTCAAGCCGAGGACAATTTCTGCGGTGATACCGGCGGCGGCAAGAACGAAAAAACCGAGCGGGACGGCAGCGGAAAACATTCCTGCCGCGATTCGGGAGCCGGCGATGCCGAAGAGGAATAGATACAACGCCAGCCACCAAGTAAGATTGCCGAAGAGTGTTGTTCCGCTCCAATGCGTCAGGCAGACATTGAGCGTATCCCGGAGTTCAGTTTGCGTATCCAGAGACAGATACACAAGTCCGGCAGACATCCAGAACCACGCCGCCGTTTGTCCGATAGGGTCTTTGTATTTTCTTCCGAGTTGATAATTGGCATAGCAGACCGCTGCCGTTGCAAACAGAAGAGTCGAAACGCCCCAGTTGAGGATGCTGCTGTGTTGTGAAATATCCAGAGCGGGAACAGCGGCAACACCGAGCGCACCGGCAATTTTCGTCCGGTAAATATAGGCGGATTCCAACAGCGCAATGACTCCTCCGCCGCCGAGGAAGGCGAACCAGTAGAAAAACAAATTTTTGGGAATCATTTCGGACATTACTCGGCCGCTGTTTCGCTGTTCAGCGTGCCGCCATTGTACCGCGGGAATATGGGAATTACCAGCCGCGGGCGTAAGATGACAGGACATTTCCCGGTTTCCTCATTTTTTCGTTGAAATTAAACCGTTACCGTTGTCGTTACCTCATCGCTACGGGTCGCATTGGAAAGCGAAGAATCGTAAGCCCGGATAGCATAAATGTACGAGCCGCTGTTGACGACAGTGGTATCGTTGAAATACGGTGTCTTTCCGTGGAAGTTTTTCGCTAACCGGGTGGAAACCAGTATGTAGGTTTTGCCGCCGTCGGCAGAGCGGTAGATTCTGTAAGCGGCAGCACTGTCAACGGCATCCCACGTTAATTTCGTCCCGTTTCCGGTTGCCGTTGCGGTCAAATTGGTTGGTTT
>JAISJZ010000385.1 GCA_031261125.1 Planctomycetaceae bacterium
GCAGATTTACCAATGATGAAACAAATTGTTCTCGTGTCGTTTTCCCTGTTTCTTTGTCTCTCGCTGCAACTCTTTGCTGAAGACAAACTCAACGTTACCGTCATCGTTTGTGAAGAAAACGATGAGATTCAGTATCTTGCCTACCAAAACGTGCCGCCGTTTATCGAGCAACTCGGCAAGGAAAATAACTGGAACGTTACGGTATTGAAGAGTGAGAAATATGCCGATTTTTCGGGGCTTGAAATTCTTGACAGCACCGATGTTGTGGTGTTTTATGCCCGCCGTATCGGACTTCCCAAAGAGCAGATGGCGCGGCTCAAAAAATATGTTGCGGATTCGGGCAAAGGACTGGTAGCAATTAGGACTGCCTGTCACGGCTTCGCGCCGAACAAACTTCCGGCAAACTGCGCTGCTTGGAAAGAATTCGATAAGAAAGTTCTCGGCGGAAACTATCACGGGCATGGACACAACGACATCGGCGCGGAAATTTGGAATGTGAAAGAACAGGAGAAATCCCCAATTTTGAAAGATGTTCAGCCGGCGGTTTGGCATAGTGTCGGTTCGGTTTATTTTAACGATCCGGTTGCCGAAGACGCGACAGTCTATCAATACGCTGCTTCATCGGAAAAGGGACGAATGCCGTTGACGTGGACACGGATGTACGGCAAGACACGAGTTGCTTTCACTGCGCTCGGACACAAAACGGATTTCAACGTTCCTGCTTATAAGTATCTCATTCGCAACCTCGTTGAATGGGCTGGCGCGAAAGAGTAGCAGTCATCACACGTCCAGTATGGCTAATATGATGAGGAGAACGGGGAACAAGATATTCAGTACGGATAATACAATGCCGATTATTGCGTACAATTTTTCCCCTTTCGGTTTTAGCCCATGTCTTCCAACCGCAACTCCCAGTACCGCACAAACGATAACGTAGAACCACGCGATCTGCGTAAACATCATACCGGTTAGCCATGCGGCGTGAAAACACATTCCTAACACACCCAAAAACAGGGAAACCTTACTCAACATATTTCTACTCCTCAATAATCGGACGGAAACCGACGTTATGCACTTTTTGATACGTCTCATAAGGCACACGAACGGCAGAGCCGATGACCTTTGAACGGTCGGAGTGCGAACCGCCGCGGACGACTTTTTTCTTCGTCAAATCACCGGAATTGCGACCGTCGTCGTCTTTGTAAGGATACGGGGCGTAATCACTGCGTGTCCATTCCCAAACGTTGCCAATCACGTCGTACAGTCCCCAAGCGTTCGGTTCGTATTGCTTCACATAATCGACCGTGAACCACTTGTCCGTAAAGCGGTCGTCCCGCAGCGGGAAAATCTGTCCAACCGGAAAAAACCGCCGATGTTTGATGAGTGAACTGCCGCCTTGCGATATGAAATTTGCCGGTCGGCGGCGGTCGTGTCCGTCCCACTCTGCTCCTTCGTGGCTTTGATTCGTCTTTCGCAAACCGGCATCCGCAAGGTTGGCGTAATACGAAAAGTCCGCAAAACGATGTCCAAAGAAAAACGCTTGCTCCGCACCGGCACGCGCTGCCCATTCCCATTGGGCTTCGGTCGGAAGAGTAATCCGGTAGGTTGCCGATCTCCGAGCGGCAACGTCGCCGATAGGCGACTTGGGCAAGTCGGCGAGTACGCCGACTCGACCGCTCGGAGAGCGATCGCCTACCGTTTTCGTTGTCAACCAATCGCAAAACTTCATCGCTTCTTGCCAACTCACTCTGGCAACCGGCTGGTTTGGGTGATTCGCAATGTAGCCCGGATTGACGTGGTCAAAGCCGTGTTCCACTTCGTAACCCGTGTCGTGTTCCGGGTCGAATTGAGCATACTGTTCATTCGTAATTTCCGATTCCGCTATCCAAAACGGCTTGTCAATGTGAACAACACAGCGCGGACGTTCATCGTCAAAACCGTCAACCGACCCCATTACGAAATCACCAGCAGGAACTTTGATAAACTTGATTCCCGCTACGGTAGCCGTTAGCGGCGGCACTTGTGCCGCCGCTAACCTATTCTGCCGCCGCTTTGCTTCGGTGAAATTAAACGGATAGTTCGGTGCTTTCACGTTATCGCCAATCACTTTCGGTAATGGTCCGATAGATGCCGTGAAACGTCCCGTGCCGTCGTCATTATGTTTCAACAGTTTGTTGATTTCTTCAGGAGCAACCTCACTCGCTACTCCATTCTCAACTTGCAACTCACCACTCGCTACTCGCCACTCCTCTTCCGGGTTATCATCAATACCGGCATAAAGTTTTTGCAATTCCAACCGCCGCGTTTCGTTTTTTGGCGAGTTCCACGCACCACGATACGGAGCGTTCAAATCAATCCAAGTGTAAAGTTTGTCCCACGCTTCCTTATCCAGTTGTACACCGTAATGTCCCCGCCGCAACCGCTGTACCAATTCGCTGGTACTGGCGTGATAGTCCATCGGCGATTTCGTCGCAATGTCATTTTCCGTTCCCGGTCGGCGGACAAACGGATTCAGCGATTGATACGATTGATTGTCCCACCATTTATCCGGCGCACCGCCGACGGCGAACGACAGAATACTGGTCGCCTTTTTGTTCGTATCATTATGACATTTCACACAATACTTGTTCAAGACCGGCTGCACTTCCGTGGCGTATCCGAACGGGCGCGGCGGTCCATAGAACGGTGTCAGTTCCCGCGGCGGTTTTCGGGCGGCGATGGTGGTTGTCGTCGGCGTTACATCGTTCGTCTTTTCGTGGCAGCCGACGCAGGAAACATTTTCGCCCGGCATAGCGATTGTCCAACTCTGCATAATTTGGATTGCCGCCCCGTCTTCATCGAGAACCTGCATTGCAATCGGCGTGTTTGCCGGAACCTTAAACGCCACCGAGCCGTCTTCCTCAATGGGAACCGTACCGAGAATCCGCTTAATATCATAACCGGAAAGTTGCCCGATGGCGTGAAAGTTGCCGGTATTCCAATATGCCCAGTGATAGGAAAAAACCCGTAAAGATTTTGCTTTTCCTTTCGGAATGGCGGAGTGAACTCCGCCGCTAACGGCATTGAGTCCTCGCCCTTCGTAAATGTTCGTAATAAACATTGTTCCTTCTTTTTCACCGGGAACGGTCAGGTCGGGAAGAACTGGCGGTCTTTCACGGGGAATCAGCGGCACCGGTTCAAACAAACCGGCATCGGGCAGGTCGTACAACTTCACCATATTATCGAACTTGTCCACAAGATAAATGCCCCACGTTCCCTGATGGTCGAGCCACATATTGACAAGGAAGTATTTCTCATTGAGCGGATACGGAAACGCAAAGGTATATTTGCAGTCGCCGCCTTGATTGTCATAAACATCGCCGATGACATCGCGTCCCCAGCCCGGTATTTCCTGCACGCAGCCGGTTACTTCTTTCGGATAAACCCTTCCTTCTATGTCGCTGTGCGTTCCCGGTACGCCCCACTCTTTCGTTTTCGGGTCGTGCCGGAACGGATAATGCGTGCCGAGGTTCGGGTCAACGAGCATCAGCCGACCGGCTTCCGGCAAGGAATGATGACCGCTGACAACGCCGAGAATCATACTCGGATGCGTCGGCACCGGTCTCGGATGTTTGAACGCCGTCGGAAAGAATGCCCCGCTGCCCCACAACGCCCGCTGCTGCCGACCGTCGGGCTGCATTGTAAAGAGTATCCTGTCAAAATAATGCGGCGTTTCGGTATATTGCCAACGCAGATACATTATCCGACCGTCATTCAAGAGACGAGGATGCCAACCGCTGTCCTGCTCGAAGGTTAATTGCCTGACGAGCGGCGAGTTGTTAGCGATGCCGCTTGCGGCACGAGTGTTATTGTCAACAGCGGCACGAGTGCCGCCGCTAACCCGATACAAAGTGGCAACCTTTTGCGAACCGGCGACGCAGGGAACACCCTGCATACCGGCGGTGGAAAAGGCGAGAATGACACCGTCTTCGGCGGTGTAACAGGCATCGAACCACTGAACATCGGTTTGGTCATTCGGGGTCAGTTCTTTCAAGTTCTTTCCGTCGAGACCGACTTCAAAGACCGCAAAGTTTCTTTTGTCGTTGATGGAAGCGAACATCACCTTTTTGGCATCGAAGTGTAAATCGAGGTCTCGCATAATACCGTTGTTCGGGTGCCGATAGACCGGTGTCAACTTCGGTTCGCTGCGCAGATTGCTCAAAACGCAGATTTCGTTGTCCCAATCCTTACGGGAAATGGTGTCTTCGGTGTAAGCATTGAGAGCGATAAAGCCGCTGCCACGTAAATTCCGTGAATTAGTGTCACGCGATTTTCGGCGAACGCAAAGAATCTTATCGAAATCGAGTAACGGATTGGCA
>JAISJZ010000389.1 GCA_031261125.1 Planctomycetaceae bacterium
GACTTTCGAGGTTCTCGATACGGAGTGAACGGGCGTTATTCTTGCGGGCAGACTTGGTATTTGTCATCGTTTTAGCGGCAGATTAAAATCTGCCGACAAAGAAGAAGGGGACGGCTGCATAACGATTGTAGCCGGTACAGTAATCCGGTGTCAACAGGATGTATTCAAAATTTCTTTCATCGCGGTATAAGGTCCTGCCGCGCGGGCTTTGTCAACAATTTCCGTAATGAACTTCTGAAACTTTGCTCCCTCGGCAGCGGAAATCCACGAAAAATGAACCCGGTCAGAATCAACGCCGAGCGTGTTCAGCAATTCCCGAAAGAGCATCCAACGCCGCCGGGCGTGAAAATTGCCGCTTGTGTAATGACAGTCGCCGGGATGACAGCCGCTCACCAAAACCGAGTCCGCCCCTGCCTCAAACGCTTTGACAACAAGATTGAAGTCGATGCGCCCTGTGCAAGGCAGACGAATAATACGGATATTCGCCGGATACTCCAGCCGGCTTGTTCCGGCGAGGTCGGCACCGAGATAGGTACACCAGTTGCAAACGAAAACGATAATTTTCGGCTCAAATTTTTCTTCCGACATTCGTTCAGGCGGGTTTAGTTGTTAAACGTACTGCGGTATTGTACAATGCACCCACCCGTTGCGTCAAGTCCTGCTGATATTCACCGAGTTATACTTATGTCAAAAATTACTTCTTTTCTCTTTGCCGTTCTCTTTTTAACCGGTTCGGCGTTTGCCGCCAAGCCCGCGTTGCCGTCGCTGACCGTTCCTGACGGTCTCGGCTACAACATTCACTTTACCGATGCGCGACCCGGCGAATTGGAACAACTTGCCGCTTCCGGCGCAACGATTGTCCGTATGGACTTCGGCTGGTGGACGGAAATTGAAAAAGGGCAATACGATTTTTCCGCGTTTGACCGCTTGACCGCTTCGCTGGAAAAACACAACATCCGTCCGCTGTACATTCTCGATTATTCTAACCGGCACTACGATAACGGACTGTCGCCGTGTTCCGATGAAGGACGTAAAGCGTTTGCGAAATGGGCGGCTGCGGCGGCAGTGCATTTCAAAGACAAGGGAATTCTCTGGGAAATGTACAACGAACCGAACATCGGCTTTTGGAAACCGAAGCCGAACGCGGACGATTACATCAAACTTGCTCTCGAAACCGGTAGAGCATTGCGTGAAGCAGCACCGGACGAAATTTACATTGGTCCGGCAACGTCGGATATTGACATTCCGTTTCTTGAAGCGTGTTTCAAGGGCGGTTTGTTGGAATACTGGGATGCCGTTTCTGTTCATCCGTATCGGCAAACGAACCCCGAAACCGTGATTGCGGAATATGCCAAATTGCGGTACTTGATTGACAAATATGCCCCGAAGGGCAAAAAGATACCGATTCTTTCGGCGGAATGGGGCTATTCGACCGTTTGGAATAATTTCAATGACGAACGGCAGGGAAAATATCTGCCGCGTCAGTGGATGGTCAATCTCGCCGCCGAGGTACCGATTTCGATTTGGTACGATTGGCACGACGACGGTACCGACCCGAAAGAATCGGAACACCATTTCGGCACAACGAATCACGAATACCGCAAAGACCAAACGCCGGTCTATGAACCGAAACCGTCGTACATCGCCGCAAAAACGTTCAATGAAACATTCAAGGGTTTTAAGTACAACAAACGCCTCTGGACGGACGATCCCAGCGTTTACGTTTTTCTGTTCGATAAAGACAACGGCAAAGAAGTCAAACTGGCGGCGTGGACAACGGCGAAGGAACCGAAAAACATTGAAATTCCTTGCAGTCTGGGAAAATTCGGAGTTGTTTCGTATCTCGGAGAAAAACAGTCCGAATTGTCCGCCAACGAAAAAGGTTTGGCACTCACCGTTTCCGGCGGGGCGGTGTATCTGACACCGCAAGGCAGCAAAGGATGGTGGTCAAAACTCGCAGCAGAGCAATCGTTTCCTCTTGCGGTTTATGACGCAACGGATCAAACTGCTTACGGTCAAACAAACCCGTTCAGTGCCGAACCTTATCCCAGTATTGCTGCGAGAAAGATTGGCTCTGTTTCTATCGAACAAAAATCGGATGTTATCTGTCCCAATCCGGTCGCTGTTGCTTTACCCATTCCGGCAAAGAATGAATTGGTTATCAAGTTGGTCAATTCCGAACGGAATATGAGCGGTGACCTCCGAATCGAAACAGTCAACGGACTGGAACCGGACAACCCGCAACAATGGTACCATTTTTCATTGAAAAAAGAGGATGCCGTAACGGAAATTCGTATTCCGCTAAAATCAATACCGACAAAAAATTATCGGTTCTCCATCGAAGCAAAAGTTGTGAACGACAATGGCATTGTCCGCTCTTACACTATTTTCCCTGTCCGAACGATGAAACTCGTTGATGATTTTTCATCGCGGAACGAGGAAACGCTGAATAAGAATTGGAGCATCAATCCTGACGGCGACAGCAAGGTGGAGTCGGAGCAAAGCATTGTGTTGGACAACGGGTTTGTGAAAATCACTTATAAATTCGGCGAGGGCTGGAAGTTTGTCCAGTTGAAGCCGAGAGGGGATTTGCGCAAAATCAACGGCAAACCCAAGACGTTGGGATTGTTGATAAACGGCGACGGTTCTGATTGCAGTGTGAACATCCGCTACACAGACAGCAAAGGGCAGACGTTTCAAGTTCACGGCGGACGGTTGAAGGACAAGAAACCGTATTACTTTGAATTTGCGCTGGACGGAACGAATGTTGCGGCGCATTGGGGCGGTCCGAATGACGGCAACATCAATTACCCGATTGAGTTCGACAGCATTATTGTTGACGGTACCCGGCAAGCGTTTGGTCCGTCGTCGGTAAATGTTGCTTCGCCGGTGCTGATTTATGAGTAATTTACGGCGGCACTGTTTTTGCTCTTGCCGTATTCCGGCGTTTTTGATAGTGTACGGAAGCCGCCGCTTCATCGGCGGTTAAACGGAATAATATCATAGCGTAATGGATTACGTCAGGAAATTTTACGGGCAACTGAAAGACCTGTTTTTGAGTATGACACCGGGCAACCGCATCGTTGCTTCGCTGTTGCTGCTCACGCTCGTTGTTTCGCTCGGCTTTCTTGTCGTCGGCGGAATTAAACAAGGAACGCCCGACCCGACTTATGCCGAACTCTATGACGGACGCGCCTTTACGTCCAACGAAAAGCAAGCCGTCGAAGATGCTCTCTATGGTGCCGGTTTGAAGGATTTCCAATGGTTCGGCGATAAACTCCGGGTTCCGAAAAAATTGTCCGCAAACTACTCCGCTGCGATTTCTGCGTCAAAAGCCGTCACGCCGCAGGGGACTTCCCGGCTGACCACCGTTAACGGCTTTTCGCCGTGGGAAGGGGCGAAAGCAATGGACGCAAAATGGTTCGAGGCGAAAGCCGCCGACCTGTCCAGAGAAATAGCCGCTTTTCCGGGCATTGCAACGGCAAGCGTTATTCCCGACCGGCAAAAGAAATGGAGTAAAAATGTTTTAGCCCGCGAAGATGTCTATTCTGTTGCCGTCAACATCGAAGCAATCCTGAACAAGCCGTTGCCGGACGATACGGTGTCGGCAGTCGGCGAACTTGTTGCCGCCGCGTTCGGTACAGACACGAAGAATATCCGTATCATTGACCGGAAGAACAGCAAAAGTTATAACGGCAAAGGCGAGGAGTTAACCGGCGGAGGCGGCGATTATCTGAAACAGCAGGCACGGTATCAGGAATACTGGAACAACAAGATTTACGAATTTCTGCCGCAAATCCGCGGTTTGCAAGTCGAAACATCCGTCGAATTGACGAAGTTGATCAACGAGCGGTTCTTTGAAGTTCAACACGACAAGCCGACACTGTTGACCGAACACGTTTTGGGCTACGACTTTATGAAGACGGGTTACGACCGGTACGGACGACCCGGACAGATTGCCCAAATGGGACGACCGCTCATCGACCCGCAGGCAAACATTTCCGACCAAGCGAAGACAACGGAAAAAAAACACGAAGAAGAAAAGACGAACGCTTTGCCCGGTCGGGAAACGAACGCCGAAGTGATTCCTTACACGCCGACTCGGATTCTTGCGTCGATTCGGATTCCCGACAAGTATGTTCTCGAAACGTGGCTTGCAAAAAATACGAGGGAAGGCGAAGCACCGGCACAGCCGACCCCGGAAGATTTAGATACAGAAAAGAAACTGATTGAACAGGAAACAAAAGAATTGGTGTCGAATCTGCTTTTGCCGTGGTGGAACATCAAGCAAACGCCTGACCCGCTGGATATGGTGAAAGTCAAATTCTAT
>JAISJZ010000013.1 GCA_031261125.1 Planctomycetaceae bacterium
CGTATCAAAAGTAAAGGCGATGTGTCCCGGTACCGCACCGTTGTCGGCGAAGTCCTTGACGAAAAGACCGGCGGGCAACTCGGCTTCAACGTCCTGCCGGATGTGGACCGGAAAAACACGCTGCAAGGACGGGTGTTGAGCGTTCACGGTGTCAGCAGTATTGTGCAAGCCGAAGACGGACAGCGGTACCGGTGTCTCACGAGCAGGGTTCTTAAAACGTTGTCAACGGAACAACGGCAACCGGTTGTCGCCGGTGATAACGTGCTGATACGAAAGGTGCAGCACGGTGAAGCGATGTTGGAACGGGTTGAACCGCGGCACGGAACGTTGTCGCGGGAAAGCCGGCACCGGCGGCAAGTGCTGGTAACAAATGTTGACCAGATTCTTCTCGTTGCCAGTGCCGACCAGCCGATGTTCAAACCGAATCTGCTCGACCGGATGCTGCTGTCGACGGAGCAGTCCGGCATTACACCGGTGATTTGTATCAACAAAGCGGACTTGGTTGACTCGGCGGATTTGCAGCCGGTTATCGGTAATTACGCCCAAATGGGTTATAAGGTGCTTGTGTTAAGCGTGAAAACCGGTTTAGGGATTGAACGTTTGCGGCGGCAACTTCAAGGCAAAGAGAGTGCGGTTGCCGGTCAGAGCGGTGTCGGTAAATCATCGCTGCTCAACGCGGTTGACCCTGCACTGAATTTGCGGGTTTCGGAACTCAGCACAGCGGACAAAGGAAAACACACGACGACGACGGCGGAGTTGTTTCAACTTTCCTTCGGCGGTTATGTTGCCGACACACCGGGCTTGCGGCAATTTATGTTATGGGACATTATCCCGGCGGAAGTGTTCGGCTTGTTCCGGGACTTGCGGCCGTATGAGAACCGGTGCCGGTTTCCTGACTGTACTCATTCTCACGAAGACGATTGTGCCGTGAAAGATGCTGTCGCCGACGGCCGGCTTGATTTGCGCCGGTATGAAAGTTATTTGGCGATTCGGTTCGGAGAATAAAAAGATGTGGAGAATCCGGTTCTTTCCTTCGGTTTTCCATCGAAAAAACAATCAGCAAAAGGATTGAAAACAAAAAAAAACGGGATAGAATAATACCGGTAATACAGCCGCACCGGTAATACGTCTCCTCTTACTTCTTTTCCCTTGATGGAACACGCCTTCGATTACGCTTCTGTTGATATTTCGACCCCTTACTACATTATCGACCGGGCTGCACTGCGGCGCAATATGGAAATTCATCAGCAGGTACAGGAACGGACCGGCTGTAAAATTCTCCTTGCTCTGAAAGCGTTTTCAACGTGGGGCGTATTTAAGGATATGTCGCCGTACCTTGCCGGCGTTGCCGCCAGCAGTATCAACGAAGTTCTTCTCGGACACGAAGAATTCGGCAAAAACATTCATCTGTACTCACCGGCGTACTCCGAAGAGGAAATCAAGACGGCAATTCCGCTTGTCGATTACATTGTCTTTAATTCTGCCAGTCAGTTTGACCGGTTTTATCCGTTTATCAAAGCGTCGGGACGGAAAATTCACTGCGGATACCGGATTAACCCGGAGTATTCTGAAGTCCAAATGGAAATTTACAATCCCTGTACGAACCGGTCGCGGTTCGGAATGCGGGTTGAAGTCCTTGATGAACTCGATTCGCTCAAAGGTATTGACGGTTTCCATTTTCATACGATGTGCCAGCAGGGTTCGGACGTACTGGCACGGACGCTGGAACTCGTCGAAGAGCGGTTCTCGAAGTATTTCAAGAAGTTGAAGTGGATAAACTTCGGCGGCGGACATCACATTACCCGGCGCGGTTACGATGTTGACCGGCTTTGTAAAATTATCAACACGTTTCGGGAAAAATACGATTTGGAAGTATTTCTTGAACCCGGTGAATCCCACGTTTTGAACACCGGTTATCTTGTCGCAACGGTGCTGGACGTGATTGAAAATCCGACCGGTATTGACGTTGCGGTTCTGGACACGTCGGCAGCCGCCCATATGCCGGACGTTCTCGAAATGCCTTACACGCCGGAAGTTATCGGCGCACGCAGGGTGATTGAGTCCGCCGATATGGATATGCCGCTCGAAGAAGGACGGTACAAGTACATTGTCGGCTCCAAAAGTTGTTTGTCCGGCGATATTATCGGCGAGTATCTGTTCCGCAAGCCGTTGAAAGTCGGCAGCAGAGTGGTGTTTTCTGATATGTCGCAATATACAATTTGCAAAAACACAACGTTCAACGGTTTGAAACTGCCGGGCATCGTTTCGTGCGACAGCGATGCTGCCGACGGCAGCATCCGCGTCATCAAAGAGTTCCACTACGACGATTTCAAAAAACGGTTGTCGTGATGTTCACCGTTTCAAATCGGCAATGTAAAAACTGCCGTAGGTGTGAACACGGTCGAGTTTGTGCAACTGTGCCGCCCGCTCTTCCTGCAACGTTAAGATTTCGCTTAACGTTGTCTTTTTGCCTTGAAATTCAACGGGAACCGTGTTGATGTATTCCGTTTTTAATCCGCCGCTGCGCCAAAGAATGCGTGTTTTTTCGCCGGCGTGTTTCAAAATGGCATCCCATTCCGCCACCAGTGCATCGTACTCGTGATACGACAGCCAATCCATATGGTCGAGAAGAACAAACCGAGAAATCTTTACATCATCGTGCTTGCGGAGGAATCCTTCGACGGTATCAGAATGAACGCTGATACGGTCAACGAGACCTGCTTTGAGTTTCTCGAAATTTTCCCGTTCCAGGTATTCCGGGCAGCACGACGGAGTATAACTTCCGGTGGCGTAAAGCCGCCAGAAGTAATTGTCGCTGACGGGCAACGTTCCGAATACGGAATCGAGACAGTCCTGTACGAATTTCACTAAACCGCCGTCGTACTGTGTTTCGATTTGTTTCCGCTGCGCTGTCGGAACGCCGAGCAGCGACATCGTTGTATCCCGGTTCATCAGGAATTTGATGAGCCGGCTCCAAAGTTTGTTGCGAATACGGTTAAACCATATATCTTTCTGCTCATCGAGCGAGCGGGCGCACAAAATATCGTGAACCGCCGCCCGAAGTTTGTAGCGGTCAATGTAGCCGTTGATGATGCGGGCAAACGCACCGGTTGTTCCGCAGAAGTAGAAACTTTTCGTTTTACCGTCGAAGTATTTACGGATTCTTCTGTCCCAATAATGCCGCGACCACGACGAAAGGTCTTGCCGGATTTTGGAATGGTAAATTCCCTTTATGCCGGTAAGCCGACCGTTGCCGAAGAGTTGGAAAAATGTTTCGTAATCAAGATTTTTGACGGCAGCAATTTTCAGTTCCAGCAGGGCGTTTTGCCGGGGATTCATATCAACGGCGTAAACGTGATTCAGACCGGTCAAAGCGTAAGATAATGCGTTGCAGCCCGCCGATGTAATGACGAGAAGATTATCGTCCGGTGTTAAGTCAAGAACCTGCTTGTCAATCCGCGGGTCTTCCCAACAGGTGTTATAAACGAGGTTGTTTCCGTGAACGATACGGAAGACGCGACCGCTAATCCATTCGGTAATTTTGCTCATCAGGTAAGTGGATAGTGGATAGTAGGAGTGGATGGTCCCCAATATACCCGTTTGAGGGGCAAAATGGAAGCCCCTGTCAACAGCAAGACAAACACGGCACATAATCCTGCCGGAATATCGCCGATTCGTTGATATACCGTCGGCGTTTGTCCGTGTTCCGGCGTGAAAACAAATCCTTCAACAACCTGCGCCGCTCCGCGTTTGCCGATGTCAGAAATAGTGCCGCTGTCTTGAATA
>JAISJZ010000027.1 GCA_031261125.1 Planctomycetaceae bacterium
TATTTTGTCTGACGAAAAATGGGATTTAGCGTTGATTTTGATTTCACGTCCGCCGTCTATTTCTCCGCTGCCGCTTGCACGTCATATACCGGAAATCGGAGAGACACTTTGGATTGCCGGATTCGGAAGCGGGGATTACCGAATTGCAAAAGGAAACTGCGTCAGATATATGGCACCGGAAATTCCAAAGGACGGTACTGCACCGATGTACGAGATTCTTGACTTGTCTGTTTCTGCCCGGCAAGGGGATTCCGGCGGTCCTATCCTGAATAAACACGGCGAATTAGCAGGCGTTCTTTTCGGTTCCGATATGGTTCGCAACACGGCGGGCAGCCATTGCGTTAGAGTGAGTAAATTTTTAACGCCGATGAATGACAAACTGCAAAAAATGCCGCTACGCCCGGAAATGCTTTTTGCTGCTATTGAGCCGAATGGTCCGCGGCATTCACTTTATGAATCGAAAAATTCCGGCAAAACGCTTACCGCAGAAACGCCGCGGCGGGGTTCGGTGTTTGATAATGTTTCCGGTTCCGGTTCAGGTTTCGGGGTACGTTCGCCGTCAAGACGATATACGCAACCGTCTTCCGTCAATCCTTCTGCTTCAACCGCAGACCCGCAGCCGCAATCACAGTATTTACCGCCGTCTGATGGTCCCGTAAGAACAGGACAGCAGGACTCTCAACATCTGCCTCCGCAAACAAATTCAACCGCAACAGATGTTCATCCAGCCGTTTGGAATCAGCCGGTAAAACCGTTTAATGAAACCGCAAGCGGCAATTCTTCGGCAGCCGATACAGTTGGAGAAAACCGCCGCATAATTCAGACAAAACACGGCGTTTCTAAATCAAATTCAACCGCAAAATCAAACGCTTTAATTTCAAGTCCGTTTGATAACGATTTATCGGCACTCAATCCGTCCCGAAGCGGCAGCAATACCAATTCGGAATTAGAATCGAAACTGCCGAAATTAAACGGCACTTATCAGACCGCATCTTTCGGCGAAGCATACTCATCTCCGATGTTGGTTGCGATGGACGAACTAACAGAAATGCAGGTCAAACAAATCGGACAGTCCGTTCCGTTGACACCGGCATCGTTCAATAATGCTGTTCCGCCGTTTGTCAGAGGATGCTTTTTCGGAGTATCAATGCTGCTGGTTTTCACCGCAGTCCGTCTTTTGCGATACGATAATGTACGCTTCTGAATGAATTTCTGGAAACGACGTAAAAATCAGGTTTTCGTCCCGCTAGCAACTGTGTTTCTTTCAAGGGGGGGGGTATGCTTTATGCGGTCAGTTTATTTTCCCATTTTGTTCCGTTCTTCAATAAGGCGTGAACGACCCTCACCATTTTGTGTATCACAGCAACCATCGCCGACTTATACGGCTTCTTCAACTCCACCGTCAACCTCTTGAATAATTGCCGGAACACATTATCCTCTTTGCAACGATGCACCGCCGTCATCACCGCTTCATACAACTCACAACACACCGAACGGCGACCGCCGAAAATATGCCGCTTGCCGTTCATCTTCCCGCTGTCCCAATTCAACGGTGCCACGCCGACCAAACAACTGATGCTGTCCGCATCACCCTTGCCCAGTTCAGGACACTCAATTAACAATGTCCGCGCCGTCTCCTTGCCGATGCCGAAGTGCCGGTCTGTGCAAAGAATCCGCTGCATATTCGGCTCTATGCAAGAAGTTTAGGAACCTACGCAAAGACCGACAAGAACGATGCAAAAATCATCGCTCAATATGCTCTGGAACGAAAAGTCGATGCAATGCAAACCGTTTCTAAACAACAACTTGCGTTAAAAGAACTGCTTGCGTCCCGGCGGCGGTTCGTGGTGCAGCGGGTGCAGTTGCTCAACCAACTGCAAACAGCAACGCAAGAGTTGGTCATCAAAGAAACCCAACGACTCATCGAGCAAACCGATACAAGCATTGAACATATCGAAGCAGCAATCGACACCATTATTGCCGACGATGCCGAATGGAAAGCACAGAGCGAGTTGCTGCAATCGGTTCCCGGCATCGGCAAGGAAACAGCACGGACGTTGTTAATTGAGTGTCCTGAATTGGGCAAGGGTGATGCGGACAGTGTCAGTTGTTTGGTCGGCGTGGCACCGTTGAATTGGGACAGCGGCAAGATGAGCGGTAAGCGGCATATTTTCGGCGGTCGCCGCTCGGTACGTTGTGCGTTGTTTAATGCGGTGCGGGCGGCGATTCATTTTACGAAGACGGACAATGTATTCAAGCGGATGTTTGAGCGGTTGCGATTGGCGGGCAAGTCGTATAAATCGGCGATGATAGCGGCAGCACATAAAATGTTGAAAATTGCTCACGCATTGTTGAAGAGCGGAACAAAATGGGAAAACAAACTGACCGCATAAAGCATACCCCCCCTTGAAAGAAACACAGTTGCTGTGGGGGGGGAAGCCCTAGGCGGCGTTGTCCAGCGAGGCGAAGTCGAGCGGTTTAGAACTCTTCCGATAATATAACTCGATTTCGCCGAAGTTGTCTTCCTGAAAAATATCGGCGTATTCGTGCCGGACAAGTTCCAGCGATGCCATAAAAATTCCGATAAGAGCGGTCTTGTGCTGCCCCGGTGAAAACAGTTGCCGAAACGAAACACGTTCTTCAAGGCAAAGACGCTGATGTATCCGCTTCATATATGTTGAAATC
>JAISJZ010000045.1 GCA_031261125.1 Planctomycetaceae bacterium
TCGGCAGAAATAAAGTTCGGCTGCATCGAAAATAACGTAAACTTGACTCGGATAAAATGAAAAACTCCATTATCTTATCAATACCAAAAATTATGGCAAGTTATTAGAAGTTGCCTATAGTTACTCGGCACACGTCTCTTCCGGGTTTCTTTTTTAACCGCAATCAACTGTTTTTTACTACGGAATACACGGAAGCAACGTGAACCGCCGGATGAAAGAATTGACAACGGATAATGGATAATTGACAATGGAAATGCAGCAAGCATTATTTTTGCCGAACGATGTCCTCGTGTTTTTTATCCGCTAACCGCGGTATCCTTTTTCTTTTTTGCTTTGTTCTTTGTTCTGCCGGCTGTAAGAAACAGGAACCGGTCGTCCTTCGGCTGTACTGTTCTGATGTATTCCGGGAGGTAATCAAAGAAGAGACCCGCGTTTTTCAAAAGGTCTATGGGATTCAGGTGGAAATGCTGCCAGTCCGTCCGCCGAAAATCAAGGAAGAAGACAAACAGGAAGAATCGGCAGCAGCACCGCGGCGGCGTGCGCCGGCACTGTGGCACAGCCGTCCTGATGCCGGTGCAGCCGAACCGTCCAAAACGTCCAACGCTGTCGCCGAAATTGCTCCCGAAATCGAAGGTGTTATTCAGTCCATTCCGCAGCAGGGATTTGCAGATATGTACTTGTCCGATTCCGTTCCCGAAATGGAACGAGTCCGAACAATGATGCTGACAACGCGTGAATATCCTGTCTGTCTTATACAACTGGGACTGCTCGTTCCGCTCGGCAATCCGCAGAACATCGCCTCGTTGCAGGATGTTATTGAAAAGAAGTTGCAACTCGGCACAATGGACGCGTCCAAAGACGGAATGGGGGCGGCGGCTCAACGGGTGATCGCACTGATACCGGCAGCCGTTGCCGCGGCGGAAGAAATTCACAGCAGAGTTCACTCGTTTGAGGAACACGATGATTTGCTCGCTGCATTGGAAGGAAGACAAATCGACGCTGCTGTGGTGTGGAGTACGATAAACGTCAGAACGTTCCTTGTTAAGAAATACTATGAGGAGTATCGGCAGCGGTTTAATGCACCGATTGCGAATGCACTGAAAAGGGACAATGTTGAAGAATTCCGGGCGGAAGGATTGGTGTTGTATTCAACGCTGCTCCGGGAAAAACAATTTTCGGAGTTTATTCCGTTTCAGGACGAGGAACGTTATGTGTTGAACATACCGCTGTTATCGTTGAGTACCGCACTGCACGACGGACAGACCCGCCGGTTCGCCGATTTTCTGATTTCGCCGATTGGTCAGGATATTTTCCGAAAACACGGTTTCTGGAACAATCCTTAAAACCGTTAAATTTTCTCTAATTTATCCAACCGGTATCGCCGATATATTCGATATGAGTGAAGTACCGGCACCCCCCAACGAGATTCAGGAAACGCAAACAGTGCCGGAGAACGATTGGTTCTCCGATGTTCTTGGTGCTTGCGCGGAACGCCTCGTTGCCCTCGGTACGTTCGCCTCGTTCTGTGCTGACACTTTCCGCTGGCTGTGCTGGAAAATTCCCCGCTGGGAACTGTTGTCGCAGTCGTTCTATAACATCGGCGTTTTGAGTTTGCCGGTTGTGATGCTGACCGGGATGTTTATCGGAATGGTCCTTGCCGTTCAATGCTACACCCAATTCAAGGCGATTTCGATGGAATCCGCCCTCGGCGGCGTTATTTCCCTGTCGCTGGTTCGGGAATTGGGACCCGTCCTTGCCGCTACAATGCTTGCCGGCCGCGTCGGCAGTGCGCTTGCCGCTGAGATCGGAACAATGCGTGTTACGGAACAAATTGACGCATTAACGGCAATGGGAGCGAATCCGCTGCATTACCTCGTTGTTCCCCGTTTTTTGGCGTGTTTGTTTCTTATACCGGCGTTGACCGTCATCGCGGACTTTACCGGCGTGTTCGGCGGTGCATTTTACTGTACAAAAATTCTCGACATCAACGACCATTACTATTGGACAAACGCCAAAGAATTCGTCGGTTTGTTCGACATCATTGCCGGTATGGGCAAAAGTGTGTTCTTCGGCAGTGTCATTGCGCTCATCAGTTGTCATCAGGGATTTCACTGCAAGGACGGTGCCGAAGGAGTCGGCAAGGCGGCAACACAGGCGTTTGTGTATTCTTTCGTCGCAATTTTGTTCCTCGATTTAATGCTCGGCATTATTTTGGAACGCATCAGCAGCATCCTCGGAATAACGGTAACGGTAATGAAAGGGGGAATGTAGAAATGCAGTGGACAATTACCGCAGAACAACCGGAATTCCCCGGCGGCGGGGTTCCGCAATGTCCAAATGTTTTGCTGCAAACTCAACACGTTTCCGTTTCATTTAACCGCAATCCGGTACTGCGGGACATTAACTTAACGGTATCAAAAGGAGAAAGCATCGCAATCATCGGCGAGAGCGGCTGCGGAAAAACGGTGCTGCTCAAAACGCTTATCCGGCTGTTTGAACCGACGGAAGGAAACGTCATTTTTGACGGCAGGGATTTGGCAGATTTATCGTATTTTGAATTGGCACAAACACGGACGCGGTACGGCTTCGTGTTTCAGCAGGCGGCGTTGTTTGACAGTATGACGATTGGTGAAAACGTTGCATTTCCCTTGGTGCAGCATACGGATAAGCCGAAGGACGAAATTAAAAATATCGTTATACAACTGCTGGAAGAAGTCGGTTTGTCTGCGGATGTTGCGGGAAAGAAGCCGGCGGAGTTATCCGGCGGGATGCGCAAGCGTGCCGGTTTTGCGCGGGCGTTGGCGTTAGACCCGGAGTTGCTGTTGTATGATGAACCGACAACGGGACTCGACCCGATAATGAGCGGTGTGATAAACGAGTTGATGATAAGTACCCGGCAGAAACATAACGTCACGAGTGTGATGATTACCCACGACATAAAGTCCGCGTTCAAGGTTGCGGAGAGAATTATATTTTTGTATCCGTTGACAAAACTCAATGAGCATACGCCGCAAATCATTTTTGACGGTACCCCGGACGAAATGAAACAATCAAACGATAAACGAGTGAAACAGTTTATAAAATGAACACGAAAGAATTCCGCATCGGCATTACGG
>JAISJZ010000050.1 GCA_031261125.1 Planctomycetaceae bacterium
AGTGTCCCTTCTTCAATATCCCGTACAGTTTTGAACCCCGCGCTCCGAACTTGCCCGGTGTCGTTCGCATCACGTCGTCGTAACGATAGAAGCCGTACTTCGGCACCAACTCGTTGAACGAGGCATACCACTTGTTTTTAATCGGGTCTTTGGCAAGATTCGGAACATTAGCGGTTTTCCTGGCAATCTCATCCGTATGGCACGCAACGCAATGTTTATCCAAAACCGGTTGAACCAAAAGCGGATAACTAAACGGATTGGAAGCCGGATGGTCTGGTTCTAATTTCGACGGCTTGCGTTGGAATGCCTTTGCCGTACCAACAGATGTAATCTTCGGTGTCGTCGTTTTTTGCTCGTGGCAACCGTTGCAAGATAACATTTCACCGTCGTGCAGATACAACGAACTCCGCATAGATTGAACCGCCAGCCCGTCTTCGTCAAGAACTTGGAGCAACAATTCACGGCGCGGCGGGACAGTAAAATACACGCTGCCGTCTTCCTCTATCGGAACGGTTCCAAGAACGTGCCGAGCCAAAACGACGGTATCCCTGGACGACCGATCACGAAAACCGATTTCGTGCGGTGGATTTCCCGGCGGAACTGACATCGGGACCCATTCGGGAAATGGCTTTCCCGACGAAACCAACATCGGGATATATGGAAATGGCCTTCCCGACGGAACCGACATCGGAATCCATTCGAGAACCCGAAGTTCCTTCAACTTCGTTCCTTCCGGCAACGAACGGAGCGACTGATAAACATTGTTAATCGAAACCGTTCCCGGTTCCAGTGAACCCAGTTTGTCCCGCATCGGCAAAAGATACGGCTGCGGTTCGATGTCGGCGGAAATCTGTTGCGGCGGAGCGGGCGGAGTCGGTGTCGGTCGAAGCGGAATCGGCGAAATACAGCCGATTTCCGGGTCGCGGTAAATCAATTCCTTGTTCCCGAAAGCATCGACGAGGTAGATTCCGTAATCGCCGCGATAATAATTCCTGTTGTGCCTTGATGTGTTCTTATTTCGCCATTCAAATCCGTTACAGGTATCCGTCGAAAAGTCCGCAACGGCAAGATAATACTTTTCCGAAAGCGGATACGGTGTTCCATAAGTCAGCGTTCCGCCCTGACTTTCCGGGAAGGCAACTTCCGGTGTCAATCGCTTAACCGGAGCCATATCATCGTTGTCTTCGACACGAGGGTCAACAAGAACCAGCGAACCGTAAGACTGTCCGTGATGCGGTGCCGCCGTTGCAACAAATTTTGGAGAATCGGGAACCATTCGGCAATCGAGTTCCATATCGGGACGCAAATTCCGGGAAGCAAAGTTGCCGTGAATATGCCGCGCATCCCGACCATCCAGCGTCGTTGTCCACGGCATATGAGCCGCACAAGCATTTCGGTCAGGATAATCCCAACGGGTGTACAAAATCCGACCGTCGTGAGTTACGCTCGGTTGCCATTCATTCGTTTCGTGATAACTCAAACACCGCATTTGCGAACCGTCCGGGTTCATATCGAACAACGTAAAAGTCGGCACCGCATCACCGCAGCGTATATACCCGCCGCGCCGCTCCGTGATAAGCGCCATTCTGCCGTTCGGCAACCAGCACGGGTCGAAATCGTTCCACGTCCCGTCGGTAATTTGTTTCAACCCGCTGCCGTCAATGTTCGACGTGAAAATATGAAAACAACGTTGTTCGTTCCAATGCCCCTTTGTCGGGTCGGTATGAAAACGTTATGCTTTATCGCCTTCACATTCGACGTAAGCAAACGCTAACTTTTTTGCATCGTAAGAAATGTCCGGTGAAAGGAACGAACCGGATGTCAACTTTTTGCCTGCCAAACGTCCGTTTTCGACAGTTGCATTTGCCAGCAGATTTTTTACGGTTGGCGCGAGTCCCGCCGCTAACTTTTTTGTGTCGAAGTCCATTACGAATACGCCGCCGCCGGGAGGGATGTTGATGCCTTCATACTGGTAGCACATATGATTGATCGTTGCCCGATGCTTTGTAACAAAGAGCAGTTCCTTGAAATCGAGCAGCGGATTGGAAAACGCAATTTGCCGGCGCAGTTCGCAGATTTTGGTAAAAAGTGCGAACCGTTTTGCCGTGTCCTCAACCGGTGTGTTTGCAACTTCGGCTTGCAGCAAAGTCAGTCCCGCCGCTAACGGTGATTGTAAATCCGCTGCCAACGCTTTTGCCCGACGGAAAACCACATCAACAGGGTCGCAGTCGCCATCAAGTATCAACGCCTCAGGCAGAAACGTTTCGGCGGCGATAACATCGAATCGGGCTTTACCGCGAATACCGTTGGTCAGGCGCACATATTCGACAAAGCGTTCCGGGTCAGGATTGTTAAGTTCCGCACGCAGATTTTCCTTCTCTGTTTCGGACATTAAAGAACTCTTCGCCTTGAACGTGCCGGAATCGCAGAACAGTTCGATTTCCAATTCCGGCAGTATCGTATAACACGACTTATCCAAATTACCAAGTTTGAGAATAAAATACCGCCCCGTTTTCGGTTTGGCAAAATCAATCCTGTTCGCTGTGTTGCCGGTTTTAACGTGATTGCCGGGCTTGGTAACATCATCGGTTACATAGACCTCATAATCATTAGGAAAGTTCTTGAGTGCATTCGAGAACACCTTGAAGATATCGCCGTTGGAAGCGGTATCCGGGACAGTTACAATGAATCCTTTCATTTCACGGGGCTGACCGAAATCAACCGCCAAGGTATAGGGTCCGGTATCGAGGATCAGAATATCGGGAGGCGTTGGAACTTGGTGCCAACCTTCGCCCCGCCATTGGGCATACCAAAGGTTTTTCGGTTCGCCGTTCGGTTTTGCTCCTTTGTCTCGGCTATCGGCTTGCACTGGCAAGGACAAAATGCAAAGGAATGCTCCTAAAAACAAATAACGGTAAAGATGGTTTTGCATATTTTTTTCATAGCACTTGTAGGAACTTCTAAAAACCTTTATGTTTTTTATTTGACATTAGATATTATAATCGAAAAACGAAAAATTTGCGATTATCTTTTTTCTGTAACTATTCACGCTTATTTTTCGCTCTTGTAATGGAGGTTTCCATCTGTTTATTTTGTGGTCAGTTCAAAGTTAAAGATGTTTTTTTCACCTTTTTCAACTTTGACCGAGGCGATGCCGGATGTTTTGACATCTTCATATTTTTGCGGAACAACATACGTTATCTTCGGTTGCCGGTCGCCGAATTTCTTAAGGTATTCATCCATATCGAGTTCAGCACCTTCAATTTCCACTTTGGAAAACGTGACGTTATATTCTCCCGGAATCGCGCCGCCTCCGACCGTGGCTCCGCCTGTTGTGAGCGTATATTTTCCCGTATCGTCTGTCAAACCGCCTGCGGAAATATCACCGCCGACCGGATTGAAATTCACACTGATTCCTTGTACCGGATTACCGTCCAGCAACACCGTACCGGAAACCTTGATCGTACCGAAAGGATTAGGATTGTTACAACCGATGGCTGCAAAGCATAATAACAATAGGATAATAATGTGTTTCATTGGGATTTTTATCTATCCCTTTCAGGGGGAGTGAATGCGCGGCGTGAACCGCGCTCTGAAGGTTAGGTTGTGATTAACTCATTACACCCACCAATGATGATACTTTCCGTTTTACGGCAACGCCGTTGCCTCACCACCGTTGATGCTGCCGAGTTCCGACCATACGCCATAACTGAACGTACCGTCACTGTCATAGGGCGACGGCGGCGGGGCATCATTAGATTGCCATGTAACCAAACGGTGCAAATTTGCTGTGTGGATAGTGTCACTGATAAAGTGTACGCTACCATCAAGGAAAGACGTATTCACGCCGCCGGTATGATTGCTGCTTGCCGAAACCCATACGTATCGCCAAGCCCAGTGACAACTCGGACTATTCGGCGGAAGAAGCGTATGAAATTGGGTTTGATGACCATTGTAGTCCCATGCACGACGTCCCAGATTATGGGTCAAATCCGTCAGTGTCGCTTGGGTGGGCGATTTAAACATATTACCGCTTCCTTTCAAGTTGAGACAGGTTTGCGGAACCCGGTTATAGTGGGCTAAAACTCCTGAGGCAATTTTCATTTTGTAGTTTCCGCCGGTGTTTCCGCCGTATCCATCACTGATAATTCCCTCACTGTATGCCACCGAGTTGCTGGTTCCATCAGTAACAAGCTCAAATCCCCCGGAATACCGAGCGGCACGTAACCAACTTCGAGACACCGGGAGTGCTTCGTTGGGTTTGACGCTGGTGGCCATATTAGTGTCATTAGAGAAGTCCGAACAAGCCAAATCGGCACGGCTTCCACGGTAACTGATAAAGCATTGACCAGTGGTAATTGTACCAGTAAACGGTTGTGGTTGTGGAAAAAGAGACACATTATTGTCGGAAGGACAAAGGAACGCGGCAATTTTCACCTGTGCCGCAAAACGTATTGACGGCTGTGATGCTCCCGCATCACCGGCAGCCCCTGCGACATACGGCTGGATCAACTCCGAGTAAAGGGCTGATTGTTCAATAAATGGAGTCAGCACGACGTTCGCACCGGCTCGCGTAAGTCCGGCTGCCTGACAAATCGGGTCGTAAGACGAAGCGGGAAAGCGGTTGTGGACATCGTGAAAGTTGTGAATGGCAAGCCCGATTTGTTTGAGATTGTTGCTGCATTGCATCCGCCTTGCCGCTTCCCGCGCTGCCTGAACCGCAGGCAAGAGCAAGGCAATCAATACGCCGATAATGGCAATGACGACGAGCAGTTCAACGAGCGTGAACCCCCGATTTAGCCGCAAACGCTTCGGCCTGCGAGAGGTGCATCGTTTAGCCCCGGCACCAAAGGTGTGGGCGAGAAGCCAAAGCAGAAAAAAGAGAATTTCCGAGAAAAAACTCTCAAGTTTAGCAATCAGATTGCCGACTCTCTCTCTCTCGGTTTGGGCGCGCTAAATTCTTTAGTAGAATTCGTAGGATAAGTGGAATTCATAGCAATACTCCTTAAATAGGGGTTGGTATATCGCGGTATTATACTTCAAAATCGGAAAAAGTCAAGGGGGGGGGCTTTAATTTTTTTTATTTTCCCCGCCAAATTTTTATGCACCCCGTCAATGGACACGATGCGGGTGTGTTGTCCGAAACGGCAACTTTCGGTTTCGCTTCTTCGGGAAACACCGGTGCAACGGTATCCTTGTGATTCTTGTAGGTGAACTTGCTACCGTCAAACGGTGCCTCGACCGTCCACTTGGGCAAAATTTCCTCGTTGCGGTAGGTGTCCCAGCGTTCGATTTCGACATTGCCGTTCGGCTGTACAGCGGCAATCAATCCTTCGGTGATGTTTGTGTACTTTTCTGGATGGATACCAGCACTCAAAATTTTCGGCTCCACTTCGCTGTACGTTGTACTGCCGTCGTTGACCGACGTGAATTTGTTCTGATAAATGGAACGGGGATTACCAATCGGAAAATGCGAGTGTCCCGAAAAAACAACCGCCTGCGGATACTGATTCAACACGGAAAGAAAGCAACGGTTTCCGGCACGAGTTTTTTGTCGTTGAACGTTGCCGCAACCATATCATATTCGTTTGCCTTTCCGCTGTTTGTCAAATCACCCGCGACGAAAATAGCATCGACCAGCGGCGTTTTACTCAAGGCAACTTCTAAAAACCCATCGTCGCGAAACATCAAACCCCGTAAAATAAAGAACTTGTTAAATGAAAACGTGAGGTTTTTAGAAGTTGCCTCAAAAGATTTTTGAGCGTTTTCGGAACTTTCACCTTTGCCCCTTCGCCGCGGTTGTTCTCGAAATGTGTGTCCGAAATCACTGCAAAGCGTGGAAGTGATGTGTCCGTCGCGATGCTTGTGGAGTCGGTTCACGACAGTAACGAATTTTTGGAATTTTTTCCGGCGAAGAGCGAAGAGGAGCAGATGAAGCCATATCAAGCCGAAGATTTTGT